>CAIPWR010000042.1 GCA_903868795.1 uncultured Spartobacteria bacterium
GAATTGAGTGATACGTCTTGGGCTACATCTTAGACATGTACAAAATGCGACTGTCCAAGAATATCATTTTGGGCATCTGAGCCAATGTAGTTGATATTGGCGATCAACTTGGAACCGCTATTCGAGATATCGAATAACTGCTCATTATAGGCCGAGGCACCGGAGCCCCATGATCCGCTGATCAAGGAGTAGTCCGAGGCGTCGCTTCCCGTCCCGCTGTAATCGTGGAGTTGAAGCGTGTCAGAAGCACTGAAGTTCTGGATCAAGGCTACACCACCATTGCCATAGGCATTGGCAGTTGTATCACCGAGGATGAATAGATCAGCACCGGATCCAGCCGCAAGCGTATCGCTCTTGGCGTTGGTGGTACTGACTGCATAACCTTGGAGCGTGTCGGTGCCTGCACCCGCATAGAGCGTGTCGGCTCCGCTACCGCCAAGAATCGAACTATTACCCGTGGCGTAGGAGTTATCCAGGAGGATACCGGCTGTGTAGCCAGCTGCACTGAGCGTGTTGGTTCCAGCGCCTCCGGAGACACTGATGATACCGGCATTCTGAGCGGCTGAACCAAGAGAAACCGAGCTGCTTCCAGTGAGCTGAAGCAGGCTGACTCCGTTGACATTGTTGAATGCCGAGTCAGTTACAGATCCAGCACTGTTCAACTGAAGGGTGTCAATCCCCGAGCCACCCGCAATCGTGTCATTGCTCAACTGAGCAGCATTGTCAAAGGCGAAGAGATTGCCCCCAAGTGTGCTGGTGTCATTGCTACCATCCAGATAGAAGTGATTTGTTGAAGCTGCAGATTGGGTGAATATGGCGTCGCCACTTCCACCGGCGATCGTTCCAAATCCTGCTAAGTCTGCATTAGTGCCGAGGATCACAGATCCATTGTTTGCAAGCTGAAGGACATCGACGTTGCGGACTTGGACAAATGATGAATCAGTCACCGTTCCGTAGCCGTTGCCGACCTGAAGGGTATCCGTGCCCGATCCACCCCTGATCGTGTCATTGCTCAACTGCGCCGCATTGTCGATCGTGAAGACGTTGCCTGCCAGAGTGCTCGTGTCCTGGCTTCCGTCGAGATAGTAGGCGTTGTTTGAGGTGCTATCCTGGAGGAGGGTAGAATCTCCAGACCCACCCGAAACGGTCATGATGCCCGCGTTGTCGGTATTGACACCAAGATCAACAATTGCTCCGGCGCTTAATGAGAGAACCGAGATGCTGCTCACGTTGGTGAAAGCGGAGTCATTGATGACACCATACGCGTTATTGTTAATGGCGAGGGTATCCTTGCCTGCTCCACCCTGGATTGTGTCACCGGGTTGATTTTTGTTCGAGTAGAGCTGGCTCGAGTTATCAAGGATGAACAGATTGCCCCCCGAGGAACTAAGGTTGTTGGAACCATCCAGGTAATAGTTGTTCACTGAGGTGGAGTCCTGAAGGATCGTGTCGTTACCTGAACCACCCTCTAGGGAAACGAATCCCGCATTGTCGGCATTGGATCCGATGACTACCGAGGCACCTCCAGTCAACTGAAGGGTCTTGACGTTGGTGACATTTACAAAGGTGCTATCAGCAATAACTCCTGAATTGATATTGATCTGGAGCGTATCGATACCCGATCCGCCTATGATCGTGTCGGCAGCCACCTCTCTAGCGTTGTCGATGCTGAAGAGGTTTCCTCCACCTGCGGGATCGGCACTGCCATCCAGATAGTACGATTTTGCTGAGTTGGAGGACTGGTTGAAGATAACATCCCCTGCACCACCCACGATGCTGACCAGACCGGCGCTGTAGGCAGCGGACCCGAGATCAACTGTCTGATTTCCATTCAGCTGGAGAACTGAGACTTTATTGACATTCGCAAAGGTCGAATCCGTGATTTCTCCGCCAGAGTTGTTATTGATCTGTATGGTATCGTATCCGGATCCGCCCTTGATCGTGTCGATCGCCACCTGAGCCGAATTGTCGAATTCAAACAGGTTGCCGCTACCAGTCGTGTCGTGGCTACCATCCATGTAGTAAGCATTGGAGGAAGCCGCCTGCTGGTTGAACGTATCGTCACCGTTACCTCCGTTGATCGTCGACAGGTTCATGTTGTCGGTGTTTGCCCCGAGATCGATATTCGCGCCGCCAGCCAGCGAAAGCACCGTGATGTTGCTTACATTGGCAAAGGTCGAATCCGTGATTTCTCCCTGGGAGTTGTTGGAGATCTGGAGGGTATCGACTCCAGAGCCTCCCATAATGGTGTCATATGCCACCATGTAGGAGTTATCGAGGACGAAGAGATTTCCTCCGATGGCACTCGTGTCATTGGAACCATCAAGGTAGTAATTGTTTCCGGAGGAATAGTCCTGCGTGAAAGTGTCGTTTCCAGTTCCACCCGAGATCGTCATGAGTCCGGCGGCATCGGCATTGTATCCGATGACTACCGAGGCATTTCCAGTCAACTGAAGGACAGGGACGTTGGTGACATTTGAAAAGCTGCTGTCAGCAATAGCACCCGAATTGATATTGATCTGGAGCGTGTCGATTCCCGAACCACCTACTATTGTGTCGGCAGCCACCTCGCTGGCGGTATCGATGCTGAAGAGGTTACCGGTAGTGCTCGTGTTTGCACTACCATCCAGATAGTAGCCTTTGGTTGAGTTAAAATACTGGTTGAAGGTGTCGGAACCGGCCCCTCCCTCAATGCTCACCAGACCCGAGCTGTAAGCGGCCGTACCAAGGTCGACGACCTGGCCACCATTAAGCTGCAGGAGGGGGATGTTTTGAACACTGTTGAAAGTGGAATCCGTGATCTCACCATAGGAATTGGTATTGATCTGGATCGTGTCGCTTCCGCCACCACCGACAACCGTGTCGTTGCCCAGCTGTCCGGCATTGTCAAAGACAAAGAGATTGCCGGCACCGACAGCAGCAGCAATCTGCGATGTCTCAGCTACACCACTCAGGTAGTAAGGAGCCGAGTTTGTGGCATCCTGAGTGATGGTGCTGCTACCCGCACCGCCAAAGATGGAGGAGAAGCCCACGTTGTTGTTGTAGTTATTGTTGGCAGCGGCACCGAGAGTGACATCACTGCTCCCATTCAACTGGAGAGCATCAACCCCGCTCACATTGGCGATATTTGCGTCGGTGATGTCCGTTTGTGCGATGGAGAGTGTGTCTCCCCTTCCGGCACCAGCTCCATTGATCGTGTCGCCACCATTTGAGGCAAGCAGGTTCACGTTATTAAGAACATAGAGATTCTTACTGCCATTGCTGCCGTCAAAGAAATAGGCATTGTTACTATCCGGTGATTGCGTGAACGTGTCATTTCCTGTACCACCACTGATTGTTCCAACCCCGGAAGCATTGGAGCTGTTGTTCTGGAAGAAGTCATCAGCGTAGGCACCAACGGTTATTGAGGCGCTTCCCGTGAGTTGAACAACATTGATACCAGTGCTGGCCATGTTGGTGAAGTTTGCGTCCACAACATTACCTGCGACCTGAAGAGTGTCGGTTCCCGACCCGATCAGGGTGTTGGCCTGCATCTGAGCCCCGGAGGCAAGGCTGAAGAGATTGCCATTACCCTGGGAAGCACCATCAAGGTAGTACCCCTTCCAGGAGCCCGCTGATTCGGCGAAGGTATCGTTGCCGACTGCCCCCACGATGGTGGTGAATCCGGAGCTGTTCGCACTTGATCCAAGGATCACCGTGCTTGGGTTGCCGAAGTCATTAGCTGCATCGTCCAACTGGAGGGCACCGACACCACTCACATGACTGAGCTGTGAGAACTGGGCATCACCGAAGGTTCCCGATCCCGTCTGGTCGAAGATGATCTGAAGCGTGTCAGAGAGCGCACCGACACCACCACTACCGATCACGGTATCGTTGTTCACAAGTCCCGCGTTATCGAATGTGTAAAGATCACCCACACCGCTCGTGTTGGCACTGCCGTTGATATAATTTGCAAGGGTGTCTCCAGCCGTCTGGGAGATCGTCGCCGCACCCGTGCCTCCGTAGATCGAGTTGATGCCAGAAGCACCTGCGGTGGAATCGATGGTCACTGAGGAGCCAGCGCCTATCAGCGAGAGGACATTCATGTTCCTCAGGTTGGCAAAATCACTGTCGGAGAGAGTCTGACCAGCGGTAAGCGCCACGGTGTCTGCACCTGAACCACCCACGAAGGTGCTGGATGCAAGATTGGCTTCGTTAACAATGAATTTGGTTCCCGTATTGACCGACCCGAGGATGCTATCGGCCCCGGTGCTGGCGGTGTCGTCGATGATGTGCTGATCACCATTGAACGCAGAGGCATTCAGGACTTGACCGGCGCCTCCAGCGATTTTGATGGTCGTGAAGCCTTCAGCTGCGGCCCCAGCGCCAAGAGTTGCCGTTCCGCCATTGAGGGAGAGAACCTCAAATCCCTTTGCTTTGGCGAAATTGGCGTCAGCAATCGTGGCGGCAGAATCGGCGATGACAAGCGTGTCGACGCCTTTTCCACCATAGAGGGAATCGGCGACAAAGATTGCCTGGGTCGCCACAGAGACCAGATCGTTTCCGGATCCACCGATGATTGTCGCGGCCCCGCTGAGGCTGGCGGTCTGATTGATGACATCGCCGCCGTTTCCTGCGTAAATGGTCTTGATGCCGGCTGCTGCAGCGTTCGCGTCCAGATTCACCGTTGAGGAACTGGTGAGCTGGAGAACCTCGACGCCGCTCACCTTGGCAAAGTCTGAGTCGGCAATCGTTCCATTCGAAGTGAGGGCCAGGGTATCGGTTCCCGAGCCACCAGCGATCGAGTCCGCTCTGAGAGCCGTCGTCGATACTTCGAAGCTATCCGCACCGGCACCGCCATTCAGCGTAAAGACATCGCCAGTTGCTTGGGTGAAGGTATCACCGCCGGATCCGCCCAAGACAGTGTTGATACCTGCCGCCTTGAGAGCGGAACCTGCATTGATCTGGCTTGCACCTGTGAGCGAGAGAACCTCGACTCCGCGAACCCTGGAGAAGGATGCATCATTGAAAATACCTTGCGAAGAAATGACCAAGGTGTCGGTTCCTGCACCACCGGCGATCGAGTCAGCAGCGAGCACGGCGGAGGTGGACTCGAAGAAAGCATTTCCTAAAGTCGAACCATTGGCCGAACCGCCAATGAGAGTCAGGGCGTTGGTGTCGGCAACGGTATGGGTGATGGATCCGGTAGCCCCTGCAATGATGGTGGAGAACCCAGCGGAGCGTGCATTGGCACCAACGGTGAGACTGTCGCCATTAAGGGCAAGAACGCTCATTCCCTTAACGCGGCTGAAGGCAGTATCGGCGATTGCTGCGGCCTTAGTGTCGTTGAAGGAAAGCGTGTCGACTCCACCGCCACCGATGATCGAGTCATTGGAAGCTGCACTGGTCTTCGTAAGTACGCCGGAAGTGATGGCAATCGAATCATTTCCGGATCCACCAACGATCGTCGTGACATTCGTGTCACCAGCCGTCTGGGAGATCGTCGACCCGCCGCTAGCTCCGAAGACGCTGGCGATACCGGCCCCCTTGGCCTTGGCATCAAGGACGACCGAGGAATTGGAGCCAAGGACCAAGGCCTGGATGGTCTTGTCGTTGGTGAAGGCCGCATCGAGAACCGTTGCGCCGCTATCGGTCAAGGCGAGGGTATTAATACCCGTTCCGCCGTTGATCGATTCACCAGCAGACGCCACGAGGTTCGAAGCAAGGGCGAAATAGTCGTTGCCAACTCCACCGGCGAGGGAGATCGCGGTGAAGGAAGCCGTCTGATTCAGCGTGTCGCCGCTTGCACCGGCAGAGACAAGGGAGATCCCGGCAGCAGCGGCATTGGTGCCGATCGTGACATTTGAGGAACTGGTGAGGGAGAGTGTCCCGATCCCATTGACTTTGGCAAAGGCACTGTCGGAGACTGTGCCGGCCGAGGAGAGAGCAAGGGTGTCCTTTCCACCACCACCATAGATCGAGTCGAGGGAGAGCTGAAAAGCGGTGACAGAGAAAAGATCGGTTCCTGCGCCGCCGAGGAGAGTCGTGGCAAGCGTATCACCGGCGGTCTGGGTCAGGGTGTTCTTGGTTGCACCACCGTAAACAGTCGCAATGCCGGTAGCGGCTGCGTTGGCACCAAGGACGACCGAGGAGGTGCTGTTAAGGGATAGGACCTCGATACCCTGGAGTTTGGCAAAGGATGAATCCGTGAGCGTGGCCGATGCGGCCAATGCTAGCGTGTCCGTTCCGGCTCCACCAAAGATGGAATCATAGCCCAGCAACGTGGAGTTGGCGATCGAGAAGAGATCGTTTCCTGATCCGCCAACGAACGTGGTGGCCAACGTGTCGCCGGTTGCCTGGGGTAGAGTGCTACCTCCGTTTCCGCCAAAAACCGTGGAGATTCCGGCATTCTTTGCATTCGTGGAAAGCGTAACGCTGGATCCTCCCGTCAACGAAAGAACTTCAATGCCGCTGGTCTTGCTGAAAGGATCATTTGCAGTCGCCACACCAGCTACTACCAAGGTGTCGGAGGCGCCGCCGCCTACCATGGTCCCCCATCCCCCCAGCGAGGAGGCAGAGGCAAGAAAGCTGGCATTAGCAGCCGAGACGAGGGTTGATCCCGAATTGCTGGGCAACAACCAATCACCAGCAACCGCCGCATAAAGACTATCCTTACCCGCACCGGCGAGAAGCGTCACGTTGGAGGCACTGGCAATGAGAGTGTCGCCCTTCAAAGCCGTCGCCGTTGTTGGAAGGGTCGCATTATGCGCACTGAGTGAGCCTGCTGCACCGAGGGAGACACTGGAATAGAGGCTGGAGTAGAGCTGCGTGCCAGAATTGAATGTACTGAGATCCGTCGTGGCTTTAAGCGCTGAAGCGAGAGTTTGGGCGGTGGATTGTGCGGACATGGGATTGGGAGTTTGGGATTGCTGGGGACTTTAGGTTTTGTGGTTTTGTGAAGGAACTGACGCTTGTAAAGTTTCTTGAAAATCTTGCGTACTTCATCACTTGCCACCCACATGGTCAATTCCCCCACTGCAACGATTCCGTAACATTAGGAGCAAATCCATATCCCACTTTGTACGCCACCTTGCAAAAACCCTATTTTTCTCGTTATGCTCTACCCAGCTTTCAGAGTGACGCTTGGGGATGTCCCCCTTCCGAGACATCGGCGCTCTCACCTTCCCCATCACCACCGCCGTAGCCCAGGATATCGATACTGATGATCGAAGGGGTCTCGTCCACGGCGTTCTGACTGTTATTCTGAGTGGCATTTTGAGCCGCACTATTATTGGCCGCAGACGCTGCTGAAGCCGCGGAGGCTCCGCTCACATTCGGGGCAGCGGGGGCAGGCGCTGCAGGAGGCGCACCCGAGGTGCTACCACTCGCCGCGATGTTGTCTGCATTGAGAATCTTCGTTGCGGCAAGATTGAGATTTCCCGAAGAACGAATTCCGGCATCGCCCGCATCGATAAATCCGATGGGGGCAATCAGGTCGACGTTGCCGGGAGGCACCCCTAAAACGGTGGCCAGAACGCCGATACCTCCACCCGTTGCAAGTCCCGAGAGATCTGTTTGCACATTACCGCTCTGGGGATCGATCAGCACCTCCGTGGGAGGAGCCGAAGCCACGGTCTTCGCGGAAGCTCCCGCGGCGATATTGCCCTGATCAGACCAGATCATGATATCTCCTCCACGCAGGGTGAAAATACGTCCAATCCCCAAGGAGACATCATCCCGGGTGTAGATATCGATCCCCCCTCCGTGCTCGGTGATGATTCCGGGAGGAGCAAGCGTCGATCCCGTTGCAATGCTTGCAAGACTAATTCCGCCGTTCGGTGCCAAGATGTCGATATTCCCACCGTTCTTCGTCCGGATATCGCGAGACCACATGGTGATGTTCCCTGCCGTTTTCGCAGAATTTCCGAGCAGAGTCCGAATAGCCTGTTCCCCGTTTGCGTAGGACCTGTAGCCCGGTGAGCCGATCTTGTTGTAGTTTCTTCCGGTATCTCGGAGCACGACGTAAAAGAGCTGGAGTTCGAGTTTAGCCCTCTCATCCTCACTGAACTCTGTGGAACCGGACTGGAAGTTTGCAGCGGAAACAGTTGATGACAACGGATCCCCCGAATAGGTCATCGTGTCCGCAAGCTCGGAGAGGTAGAGGGTTCCGCCCTGACCGCTGATCACGGTCTTGGCAAATGCATCCAACGCAAGTCCATTGGCCGAAGAGAGTCCGTTTGGCAGATTGACTCCTGATCCGATCACAAGATCGGCCCCTTGGAAAGGCAAGACGGGATTGCGATTGTTACCGATGCTGGAAATGCCGACGCCGGTGCCATCGGCATTATTGGGTCCGTTGCCAAGATCCACATTGGCGCCTGCAAGCACCTCAAGTGTTCCTGGTCCACTGATCTGGATATCTCCGGACTGAAGGGGAATCGGGAGATTTTGGCCATTCTGCGATTGGGCAGTCTGCTGAAGCGGAGAGACGGAATCCCAAGCGGTGATCGATCCTCCCGCAGAAACAATGCTGAAGTCCGATGCGGCGTTGTTTTGGATATAAAGACCAACATCCGTGATGTCTCCGCCGGCCACCACATCGGCCTGCTTGGCGGAAAAGAGCGTGAGTCCAGAGATATTGCCAGTCTCGGCGATGAGTTGAAGGGACTGGGAATCCCCAGCGTGTAGAAGCGAGGAATCATGCACCTGTAGCTTCTTCTGGAGCACCCCATTAACACCGATATAAGAACCGGTTTCTGCAAAGAAGGGATCCAGATTCAGAGTGCTATCGAGGGCCCCCGCTCCGGGACTTTGAGGAGTAAAGGGAGTGGGAATGAGCGCGGGATTTGCATCCGAGAGATTGATTTCGGCAGCCGTCCAAGCATCCTGTCCCCCGGTAGAGCTGGCTCCTGCAGCCGACATACCATTGATGTCACCATGGGCAAGTAGCGAGATCGTCCCCACTGGAGATGGCATCGTGACAAAGGCCCCTTGCGCCGGCGTGGTTCCGTCACTTCCCACGCTGGCCTGCAGGGTGATGCCACCCGTGAAAGCTGTCGCCGTCATGGTGGGAGGGAGGAGGGACATCTGCGTTCCAAATCCTGTGAGAGTCTGGACGCCGTCACTGCCCGTCACGTCAAGTCGGAGCCACGGCTGGTAATAGGAGATCTTCAGTTGATCGGTCGACTGGCTTGGCGGCACGAAACCATTCATCCAGAGTTCCAGTATGGGAGTCGGAACGCCGATACCTGGGGCCTCGGCAGACTCACGGAATGTGACGGACCCGGCCAAGGAGGAGACATTGACCTCATCATTGGGGGCGTATGTCGAGAAATAGTCCTGATACCAGTAGCTGTTATTGATTCCCTGAGGCATCAGGAATGCATTGGCCACTGGCCCCAGAAGCACGCTGCCGTTGGCCTTCACATCGAAGGAGCCTTTGCCAAGGAAGAGCGTGGTCGGCAGATAGCTGTAGATGTCACTGGTCTGCGCCGCGGAATTCATGCTTTGAGGAACCACGGGATCACGGGTCGGGTTGGTGATGATGCTACCCCCTGCCTTGAGGGAACCGATGCCCCTTTCCACATAATACACCCCTGCATTGATGTTGCCGGCAGCGGTTACATGCAGATTTCCCCCACCCGTCTCCACCATCGTTGCCTGTGAGGGGGCGATGGGAACCCGAACCTGAGTGCCAGCCTGGGTGATCAACCCGGCTGCAGCCGAAGGGTTGGCTGCAGCGATCCCCGCGGCAGTGACCCCCGAGAACTGAGGATTATTGTCGATAATGGAAGCAAGGGTATCCCCGTCGTTCACCGTGTAGGTGTCATTATTGGCATCCGGAATCGACAGTGTTGTCCCCGGGGCAGGCTGCATGGTACCTATGGAACTTGAATTGATACCGGCAAGAGTCACGGCAGAGATGCCCGCCTGTTGTGCAAGAACCTCAAGAGTCTGGCCTGCAGCCGTGATAAATTGTGATCCCGTCATGCGCGACTGAGTCGGAATCACGGCATCGACATTGTTCACACTTCCGCCGGCATTCATCGAGATATTACCGCCACCAAGAGCACCGACACCCTCAAAGAAATTGCTAAAGTCGACCCACCAAGCGGTTGAGGTGATTTCCGTCTGACTGGCTGGGATGGGATTGCCATACTGGTCGACGATCAGATTTCCACTGGAGTCGTACTGGGCATACGTCGTTGTGAGCGCGGCAAAGTTTCCCGTTGTCGGATCAATGGCTCCCCGACGATAGAGCCAGTTGTTGGGCATCTCGCGGACGGAATCGGCTATGACATTACCGGAGGCATCCAAGGTGAGATGACTGATATCCCCCCCGACATTGACCGTGATGTTGCCTCCCGCATAGCTGAACTGTGCCGGGTAAACCTGAGGGTTTCCACCGGTGACCTGGTTTCCATTGGGATCACCGATCTGACTTGCGTTGCCCAGACTAGGATCGTTCGGATTCTGGATCTGATATCCATTGATCTGATTGAGGAATTGCGTGACTGGCGTGCCGTAAGGCAACTCGGTTCCATCAGGACCAAGCGTGTTTCCATGGCCGGCAAGCTGCACCTGTTGCACATTGCCCAAGTTGTTGATCATCCATTGATCGGTGTTGTTGAGGTAGGGGATGGGCGTGTCGAAGTTGCCACCAAGCGTCGGATCCGTAACCTGCACACCAGCCGTGTAGATCGATGCAAACTGATTCCAGAGCTGCAGGCTTCCTGCGGCAGTGACGTTGATATCTCCGGTTCCCGAGCGGATCACCTGATAGTAACCCAAGAGAACCTGGGCGGTCAGGGCCGACTGTCCAGCAGTCGGATCGAAATTTTGCCCCGGGATTCCGAGCATCACATTGCCGGAGGCGCCGACCGCCGTGGCATGGGTATCGGCCGCGCTCAGGTCGGCGCCACCCGTAAGCTGATAGGACCAGGACTGGAAGTTGGCCGGAAGCATTATGTTCTGCGCCATCAGAGGCGCATTGTAGACACTGCCCAAGAAACTGCCGTAAGGTCCATAGGAGGTAGCCGCAAATCCATCACTCAGGCTTGCCCTGAAGTAGAGGTTCCCTCCGGCACGGAGCGTCAGGAATCCTGGTGCCCCGGAGGGACCGGCCCGTAGAGTCGAAAGGTCCCAATCATTGTTAAGGACAAGATCACCGCTGCCCGGGACATAAGCACCGCTGGCGAAACCGCCGGAAATTGTATTACGGTTAATGATCTCGACACCAGGAGCCATGTTGAACGTGAAGGCATTGAGCGTGGAATTAGCCGCCTGCAACTGACTCAGGAATTTCGTCTGGAGAGTATTTTGCGTCTGAGATCCGTAGAAGTTGGCGATATCCAGGGTGATTTGAGAGGCTACAGTTTGGCTTCCCTGCACTGAGCCTTGGATAATAGGTAACGAGTTCTGAAGATCCCCGTTATTTTGGGAGTCGCTTGTAATGTCGTAGAGCATGTAACCCTCGAGTGCGATGCTGGATGCCCCAATGACTTTAGAGGAAAGTTCCGCAACCTGAATGCCCGTGATATCTCCCGTCGTGGAATCAACAAGGAGTGGTGCACGCAGATGCAAGGTGCCGGAGAACTGATCCGAGTTGCCTGCAGTGTCGATCGCGCGCGGCGTAGCATTCACTCCCAGGTCGATCGTCGATCCGGATTGGAGATCAAGCAGGGCTACCTGATTGATCTGCCCATTGACCTCGGCTCCGGCACTTAGAAGGACAGATCCTCCCTTTCCAGCAGCATCATAGTCGTCGGCATGTACCGTGAGCAGAGAGCCGTTTTCCAAGGTGACGCCACCCGAGGCAACCAGTGAGATCGATCCACCGGTCGTCACCCCATCCCCGTTGGCCTTGATTCCTGAAGCGTTGATAGTCCCTGTGACATCGATCGAGCCCTGATCTGCGGAAAGGGCGAACTGATGGGCTTTTGCAACGTTATCCACCGCGACATCGCCGTTGCGCACTCGGAAGGAGAGCGATTGAGTGAATCCATCTGCATTAAGTCTCGGAATAAGGGCTGAAAGCGTGGGCAGCACCCCCACGTCAAGGAAGAAGATTCCGTTCTGACCACCCTTGCCACCCGTTGCGGAGAGCGTAGCAGAAGGGTCGATGCTAAAGAAATCCGCATCTGATGGACCCGTAACCACGGAGAGCGAGCCGGCGGAGCCTGCGCCGGATTGGGCCGAGAGGTTCAAATTAGCCCCGGAGGAGAGGGCGATGCTTCCCTCGGAGGAGAGGGAGATGAAACCGGCATCTGTGTACTTGGTCACGTTGAAAAAAGGCTGCGCCGTTCCACCGACATCGATCCTCGAGGAGATGTCCAACGTCCCCGGTCCCGACTGCCGGATCGTCACGGATCCGCTTGGCAGAACAATCGGCGCTCCGAGCGCAAGCGAGGCGCCCGTCAGCGTGAGGGAGGCTCCCAGACCACTCGTGAGAGGGGCGCCCGCAGACTTGGAGCCGATCGTTGTCAAGCTACCATTAGGCGCTGCAAGCGACATCACGGATCCGGCCGCACCCGTGACGACAGGTGTCGTCAGCGTCAGGTCCTGACCTGCCGTGAGACCTCCGGCGCCGACACCCTCGACGCCGCCCGAGAAGACTCCGGCAACTGTCTCATATCCACCGAGCGCCAAGCTGCTGGGGCCTAGGGTCAGGAGACTTCCCGAAATCTTCAATGAGTTTCCCGAACCACCAGAAGGGACATAAGCAGTTCCGGGATTATTCGGGTCGGTAACTCCATTGGCATTATCCAGCTGGATCGAGGAGGCTTGGATCGAGTCGGAAGAGACTCCATCCCCTACGATTTCACCTGCATGAAGCGATAATGAGGCGAGCGATGATCCTCCGAGTGTTCCATTGCCGAAGAAGTTGATCGAGGAGTAGCTGGTGAGATTGAGTGCCGAAGCCGTTCCAAGAGCTCCCAGAGAGGTTCCGCTAAGAACTGTGGCTCCGCTGTTGCCGGAACCCCCGTTGAAGACCAGATCGATTTCTCCGGCGCTCAGGTTGATTGTCTTTGCAGCGAAGACCGTGGAGGGGTCGAATGAAGCCGTGGAGGAGGAGTCGAGTGTGATGGAGGCTCCTGAGAGCGTGTTGCCCCCGCTAAGCACAATACCCGTGATGGGACTCTGGTCACTTCCCGTACGAGTGTCCCTGGCTAGCGGATCACTGCTGACCCGGAGCAGGGCACCATTGCCGGTCACGCCGAGATTTTCACCGGGAGCAATACCGGATCCAGAAGCCACCACGGAGGCCCCCTGCCCCAGGGTGACGGAGTTATTGGCAGCCAGAATGATATCATTCCCGGAGAGAATCGTGCCCGAAGAGAGCGTGATGTTATTCGCCGCCACGGAGACAGGGATGAGGCCATTCTGGTCAATCGTGCCCCGGGTTCCACCGATCAAGAGGCTGCCAAAACTCCATGTGTTGATCAGGGATGCTCCGAGCACGGCGTCGCCAGAGATACCACCAATGCCATCGGGAGTGATGCTGAAGTCGCGGGCTGAGGTGATATCGATTGACGCACCCTTGCCTCCCTGTCCACCCAGACCGAGCACCGCTCCATTCAAAGCCATGGAGGTGGTTCCCTGGATCACGAGATTCCCTGCATCAACGCTCCTGGCCGAGGAGGCCAAGGGCGCGAAGAAGGTGGTGGCATCAAGCAAGCTAAATTTTACCTTCTGGGCGACGACAGATGGGGAATCGACTTCGAATGTCTGTACAATCTTCGAGGGAGAGACCCCCGCATCGAGGCCGTTATTGATGACTCCGGTAACAAGGACCGAGCCGTCGGGCTGTTTTACAGCACCACCGATCAGCGACTGTGAGGAGGCGCTCACCAGATAAGCCCCAGGCTGAGTCGCATAGCTTGAGGGCAGCAACGTATAGGTACCGGCCGGCAGTCCGGATCCGGCTCCAAGCGTGATTCTCGAGCCTAGGAGCGAACCATCCAGCGCCCCGTCACCATAGCCGTTCGGGGCGAATCCGAACTGATTTCCCGGGACGATGGCGTAAGTCTGGGGCAACTGAGTCCAGAAAGAACCGATCGTGGGAGTGACGCCGGACGAACCTATACGGGCCGACCAAAGCTTTCCGCCGTAGGCAACAGTATCCCCTGCAGAATAGGAGACTTTAGTAGACCATCCCGATGGTGCGGCAGCGAGGTAGTTCAACGTGCCTCCCAGTCCAGAAATCCATTGGGCAGCTGTCTCTGCACCCCCTCCCTTCAGATCAACCACAGCTCCCTGCTGCATGGCAACAGACTGAGCATTGAGACTGAGCGACTTTCCGGCGATTCCTTTGCTGGTGATGACGGTTCCCGAGGGATCGGTCCAACTTGTTCCATCAATGGAAGAACCGAAGGGGATCGAGAGAACAACTCCGGTGAGAGGATCCACAGCCGAGATCGTGGTCAGGCTTCCGGGCGCCAGTACCAGAGAGGTGGTGGCCGGGCCGTTTTGACCACTGGCACTTCCCAGCGTAATGACCCCGAAGGGAGCCGCAAGCGTCCCGGCTTGGGTGATCGTGTCTGCGAAGAGCGAAAGCGACCCTCCCGCCGAGAGGGGAAGCATCCTGGTCCCGCTCTGCAGGATCGTAATCGATCCGCCGTTAATAGACCCTGGAGAAGGGGCGTCACTGGTGGCCTGTCCAAAGGTCGGATCCCCCGGGTTCGGATCATAGTTGTTCGCGACGACCGTGAAGGCCGTATCCGTGGGAGGATAGATCTCGGCCGCTTCCAGCGTGAGAGCCCCAGCCATTTGGAGAGTGCCATCACCCCGGATGGCACCATTTATCGCCTTGAGCGTTACAACCCCGATATTCTGTAGGGACGTGTCACCCACATCGATCAGACCAGCCACTGACTGCGACCCGGCCGTGAGATTCAGTACCCCGGAACCGTAGCTTGGGGGATTGAGGAGTGTCGTATCCCTGATACCCGGAGCAAGCGGTCCCAAGAAAGGCCTTCCCAGCGAGAGATAAGATGCGGAGAGATTCACCGTGGAATTTGCAAAGAGAAGACCCCCGGAAGCCACGGAGATACTGCCAGGGAGCGCAAGGGAAACGGGCCCATTGAAGGCGACATTGCCGGAAAGCGTCAGGGCATCAAACCCACCGTTCGCGAAGCTATTGACATCGATATGCCCTCCACCCACTCCCCCATTATCACCGATCAGACCAAAGCCGGGAAGTGCCTGACCGACGGCGCTGGCTTCAGATCCCCGTATGAAGGAACCGGGAATCCCCGAACTCCCCTGACTGATCTCCAGGGAATAGGTGGTTCCGCTGTAGAGGCCCGAGGAGAGAGATAAACTTCCTCCGGATGCAGTGGAACCGCCACTTGGGGCCATCAACAGGGCATCGGAATTGAGGGCATGGCTTCCGAAGAGAGAAATTGATCCACCGGAGCTATCCACGCGATAGGCAATCGTTTCGTTCATACCACGGGGGCCTCTCGGGATCTCCATACCGAGTTGTGACGGGAAAAAATCATAGACACCATTGGCGCCGGAGGCATCCAGAACCGACCCAGCTTCGGCCAGGATATTGCCGGTGACGGAGATGGAGCCTCCCGCCAGCACGGCACCGAAAAGATTCCGCAGGCCTTGCGCCGGATCATGCGTGTAGAGCGCCTCTCCAGCAGTCGAGATCAAGGAGGATGGGCCGAGATCCACCGTCACCTGAGGCAAATCAGGGGGAGTAATGTAGTTCATCGGATAATTCCCCGCGCCGGAGATCTTGATGTTCCCACCCGGCACATTCAGGGATCCCAACATGGCAATGGTGTTTCCCGAAAGCGTCAGGGATCCCCCCTTTGCGGCGGCGACCCCTCCGCTGAAGCTGATCTGTGGATTCAGCTCGATGGAAGCTCCCTGATCGATCACCAGATCACCTCGCACCAGAAGGCTTTGAGACGTACCGTCGGGAAGAGTCGGCAGGTTAGGATCATTCAGCCCCGTGGCATTCAAAATCAGATTTGGGGCGCTGGCGTAAGGTGCAGGGGGGAGAAACTCGTCGAGCACCACAGAACCTTTAGAGTCACTGACTACATACATGGAGACATGGGGATCAATGAGCGTTCCCGCAGAAACCATCATCCCGGGGATGTAGGAAATATTCCCGCTGACAGGATCCATGACATCGATCCCCATTCCGTAGAGAGCGAATGTGGAAAATCCTCCCTGATTAAAGAAGGAGGAATTGAGTTGGGTCACCCCCTGAGGAGCTGAGGGTCCACCGATCTGGAACGCGGGAGCCGAGAGGGAAAGGGATCCCGCCGAGGCACCCGGCCCGGCGATGCCGAGGAACGTCGCCCCCAACTGCAAGGAGCCGTTATGAATATCGACGAACTGATTCGCCTGTCCGGCATTCACGCTGATCGTGCCTGCATTTCCATAAATGGTGGCTCCGGAAGGATTGAGCAGAGCCCCCCCCGAGACATCGATCATCCCACCTTTTTCCAGATTCACTTGATACCCATTGATCGTGACGACGCCTCCGTTCAGCGCGACTGTTTGCAGATCGCGGCTAGAGGAAGTTGGTAGGTCATTAACTAGAGTGCCAGCAGTGCTGATACGGGCATTTTGACCTAGGCTGACGTTCCCTGCCTGCGCCAGTGCCAGTTGATCAGTCGGTACGGTCGTTAAAATACCAGTAGCATCCATATAACTCGTCTTGCCGTCCTTGCTGGCGCCGATTTGAAGGACCTTTTCGCCGCTTCCAATGAGCTGTAGGACATCAAGGATGGGGCTCAATGCTTGGGATCCGGCAAAATAGAGTGAATAGGGAACCAGATCCCCCGTCAGTGAGACAGATCCACCAGGCGCCGAGATCGTCCCCTCGATATCCACATTGGCAGCCTCCAGCGCGAGTTGACCTGTCGGCTTCAGATTCAACGTGGAGGACGAGGGTAGGGTAATCGATCCATCATGATTGAGGATCGAGAGATTACCGAATCCATCGGCATTCACCAAATCCGTCGAGAGTCCTATAGAACCCACCGGGGCAGATCCCTTCGTCAATACAAGGGAAGGAGGGTTAAGAGAAGCGGAGACAGGTGACGCCGCAATGATCGACTGCCCCGAGAAAGTCAGGTTAAGCGAGGAGAGCCCGGGCAGCGTGCTCAGTGAAGCACTCGTTCTTATCTGCCTCGGCCCCGTCACCGTGGCACCCAACAGTGTCCCATCGAGGGCGAGTGAAGGGGCTTGGATGGCGATGCTTCCCCCGGCCCCTCCGGCAATATAAGAGGCTTCATGGTGGGAAAGCGTCGGATCAAGCGGTGAGTCGAACGTATGGGTCACCCCCCACTTGGAACTTTTCTCGACCGTGGCACCGCTAGAGTAAACCCCGCTGTAGACCCTGTCGGGTGTTGCTTGGGAAATATTCACCAGATGCCCTTGGTAGATAAGGTAGCTCGACTTGAAATTTCCTCCGGAATATTGCGCCCATCCGCCCGAGACATTGATTGAAGATCCGGAAGCCATCGCCACGGCATCCCCCGCAGCCAGCGAAACCGACCCTCCCTGCTCGGTCAACTGAGCAACGCTCCGCTCGATCAGCCCGACAAATCCGATGGTATCACCGAGCGGGGTACCGATCCAGTATTGGCCGTTGTAGGTGCCGCTGACGCGTGCATCGATCGTGATGTTTGCGCCCCTGACGGAGCCCGTGCGCTGGAGGGGGCTGTTCGCCAATTCATTGCTTCGCAACTGCAAGGTGATGAAGTTCTGGGAGCTGTCAACCTGCACATCGGTGGAGCCCGCGGCATCG
Source organism: uncultured Spartobacteria bacterium (assembly GCA_903868795.1). Lineage (GTDB taxonomy): Bacteria > Verrucomicrobiota > Verrucomicrobiia > Chthoniobacterales > UBA6821 > UBA6821. The sequence continues at coordinate 17,759 of CAIPWR010000042.1, forward strand.
ATTACCGCATCTCGCCCCAAGGTGATCTGCCCATCCGTGAAGACAAATTGAGATGCTTGGGAAGCATTGTTGAACCACTCCCCTGCATTAATCGTGACTCCGTTCTGTAAAAGCGATCCCGATTCGGCTCGCGCCTTGGGTGTGGTGATTGCCCCGGGGGCTTCCAGAATGGCTCCGTTTCCCAAGGTTACCTGTTTTCCGATGACGTCGACAACGGAGTTCAATGCAAGCGTGTTTCCGATTACTGTCGCGCTACTCGTCCACTCCGGGAGAATCCGCATGACGCTTCCAGGGCCCATCTCCACATCGCCCGTCAACTGCTGGAAGAAAGGGGGACCATTGTTGAGCGTTCCGAGCGCATCGGGCGGGGTATAGGAAGCATTTATGGTGGCGCCGTAATTCGCCAGCAGGTCGATGCGGCCATTCAGCGAGACAGAGGTACTGCTGTCGATTACCCCGTTTTGCTGAACCGCCTTACCAGCCATCGTGACACTCCCTTCCGGGACTTGGATCAGGCCGCTGTTGTTGGCACTACCCGTGATGCTGTCGAGTGTCTGGACAGTCTGATCGCTTACCTTGCCGATCGTGACATCCAGACCGCGCAGGCTCGGATCGGACGAGGGATGGGGAATCAGGGCGACCTGTAGCCCAGCGGCCAGAATCGTCTGTCCCTGAGGCGTGCTGATGGTTCCCTCATTGCGAACATTGGGAGCGATCAGGGCAACAAGCCCTCCCGTTCCGGAACCACTCTCCGGTGAGACAATCGAGGCACCTGACTCGACCACCACATTCCCGAGCGGAGCACTGATCGTCGGAGTGAATCCGGCCGTGGGCCCATTTTTTCCCGGATCAAGGGGAAGCGCGCTGAAGAGGAATTGATAGTCGGGATTATTCGCGATGCCTCGTCCTTTGATCCCGTTGAGGTAGTCGCCCGCCAGGTTCTCATTCATCGGGAGGGTCGAGGCGACGAGTGTGTGTGTGTTCACCTGAGCACCATGCCCGAAGAGGATCCCGTTTTGATTGAGGACGTAGACCTGTCCGGGGGAATTGATGGCTCCCAGAATCTGCGTGGGGTTTGCGGAATTCCCCATCACCTTGTTGAAGGCGATCCATGTGCCGGGGTCCCCCATGTTACCCGATTGGAGAAAATTCAGCGTTGTTTGGGGACCGACATTGAAGCTGCTCCAGTAGAGATAGGCACTCTGGGAGTTCTGAGTGACCGTGACATCATTACCACTTGAGGCGAGGGAAGCCACCCCGTTCCAGGAAGAGGGAACACCATTTCCATTGTTTCCACTGTGCGTTGCATTGTAATAGGGGACAAGCCCGCCGGGGTTGAGTCCATTGGCAACCCCTCCCGGTGAGTTGGCAAGAGCGCGCGCCCGGGCCTGCATCGCCTGCATGGCGTTTAAAGCCGCAGTCGTCTGCTTGACTGTTTCCTTGGCTCGCGCCGCAGTCAGCGATGCCGAAGCGGCACCTGCGTTCTGCAGATTTGCAGAGGATGCATTGCCTCCCCCGGCGGCTCCGCCGAATGCTTGGATCGCATTCATGGCAAGCAGGGGCGGCCCTGAAGTCAGGAAGAGAAGAGCGGTCAGCGTGACCGTAAGAACCCTGAGTCCCGGATGAATTTTCCTTGGAGCTACCTCCTCCTTGATTGAGCCCCTTTCCAAGACAGAACCGAGCCTACCAATCGGATCAAGAGATCCGGCGTGAATAAAGCGTTCCGGAGGATGAAATCGGGAGCCTTTCATGAAGATATTTTCCATTCACCGAACCCTTTCGTGGGATTCGGTGAATTTCATGAGGTGGAAAAGAGACATAGAGGGAGCAACAATAGACCAAAAAGGAACATCGTGCGCGTTACAATTTTGACAAAGTGAAAAGAATTTTTGCTCCTTCCTAACAATCTTAACCATTCCACGCAGCCGCCATGTTGTCCATGTGACGATTTCGACGCAATCTTCACTCCCCCATTGAAAAATTGAACGCCCGCTTGCTACGATTGTCTATGATTTTTCCATTTTTAAATTTCCTATGAAACACTCCTCCATCACCAAATCTGCAACCGTCGTTCTGGTCATGTTCCTTGTTTTGGGACTTCTTACGACCACCCCATCATCAGCCTCAACTGCCACAAACACCACGAACCCTCCCAACAAGGAAAATTCCGCCTCACCCAGTGAGAGGGAATTTCAGCAAGGCAGGGCTTACGAGCGTGGGATTGAGGTCACACAGTCCTATGAAAAAGCATTTGCACTCTACAAGCAGTCAGCCGCACAAGGGAACCTCAAGGCGATGCTTAACCTAGGGGTTCTTTATTTGGCCGGCAACGGTGTTACCGAAGATGATGCCACCGGGTATTCCTGGGTCAAAAAATCAGCCGAGGGAGGTGATCCCCGTGCCGCCTACTCGCTCTCCATTCTTCTGCAAAGTGGCAAAGGTGCGGACAAGGATCCCTCCCAAGCACAGCTCTGGTTGCAGAAATCCGCTGATGCCAACTGCTCTCCGGCGCTGATGGCCCTGGCACAGAATTCCATGCTGGGATCCAATGGCGCAACCAAGGATATCCCTCATGGTCTTGATCTGCTCAAACGGGCGGCAGACAGCACCAATTCAGCCGCATGCATGCTCCTCTTCAAGCATTATGACGAACAGTTCATCAAGGATGCGGCTGACAGGAAGATTCAGTTGCAGGATCGTGCCGACTCCCTGGTTTGGCTCGGTAAAGGTGCCGCTTATGGCGATCCGGCAGCCCAATACGAATATGCCCATCAACTCATGGCGGCAGGAAAGCCGTCCGCAGCCTATCCTTGGGCAAAGCTTGCGACAGATGCCCATGTGCCGTTTGCCAATGGGATCATGAACGAATGCATCGCCGATATCCCCCCCGAACAGGTCACAGCCGGAGACAAGGAGGCGGAAAAGATCAAGTCCGCCTATCCTAAACAGAATCCCTGAAGCGCTTGAATGCGCGAGATGCCTGCAAGATGCCGTCACAGAATGCACAATGCTTTTAACCCAAAATTTGCATTAGCAACCATCCAGTCGGAATCCCGAGTAGTTAAAATCGTTAGAAAAGTTGAAGCGTTACAACGAGGAGATGAGGGTGCATCGGAGCATCGAACGAAGGTGGACGCCAGATGAACGGCATAAGAGGAGGCATTCCCGATTCAGGATGTTTGGATTCAGTCCTTTTTAACCCCTTTAACATTGTAACAATTTTAACGATCTCTGAGGTCACCATCTAGGTGAAGCACCCAAATCTGTTGCCAGCACGCTATCGCAAAATCTGGGTTTAATAACACTTAAGCTTCTTCCAGAGAGATAAGGGATGCAGGTAAACATCCAGAGTTTTCCATTTTTTGTATTTCTTATCACTAGTGTCCGGTTGAGAGGGTGATTGGTTTTTGTTGATTCTTCAAGATGAGTGACTTGCGATCAAAAATGAATGTGACGCATTTGAACTTTGAACGGCGGTTTTTGAGGATACTCGGCCATGAAC
>CAIPWR010000043.1 GCA_903868795.1 uncultured Spartobacteria bacterium
CAAGGCTCCAAGTGCAGGACTCAGACTTAGTGCATTGAAGGTCGAGATGATGACCGAGATCGAAATAGTGAGCGCAAACTGCTGATAGAGACCGCCAGTAATGCCGGGCAAGAAGACCGTAGGAATGAAGACCGAAGAAAGAATCAGCGCCGTGGCAACCAAAGGTCCCGTCACCTGCTCCATCGCCTTGGCAGCAGCATCCTTCGGAGAGAGCCCTTCCTCAATGTGATGCTCAATTGCCTCGACGACCACGATCGCGTCGTCAACCACCAGACCAATCGCCAGGACGAGGCCGAAAAGCGAGAGAGTATTAAGCGAAAAACCGAAAAGCGGAAAGAGAGCAAAGGTACCTACCAGCGAGACCGGAACGGCCAAGGCCGGGATCAATGTGGCGCGCCAATTCTGAAGGAAAATGAAGACCACGATCAGCACAAGGATCAATGCCTCGATAAGCGTCTTTTGGATGTCGTGCATGCTGGCCGTCACGGCGAGCGTCGTATCAAGGGCTGTCTCTAACTTTAACCCCGCAGGGAAGGAGGGGACGTAGGAGCTCATCAGCTTTCGAGCCATGTCGGCCACCTGGAGCGCGTTACTGCCTGGAAGCTGGTAGACAGCTACGATCGTGGCCGGATGGCCGTTGAATCGACCTGCAATATTGTAGGTCTGGGCTCCGAGTTCGACCCTAGCGACATCCTTCACTCTGACAACCGAGCCATTGCGGTCAGCGCGGATCACGATGTTGGCAAACTGGTCCTCGGTGACAAGACGACCCGGAGCCCTGACCGTAAAGGTCATCTGCTGACCCGGAGGTACTGGTTCGGCACCGGTCTGTCCGGAGGGATTCACCGTGTTTTGCTGGTTGACGGCTTCGTAGACCTCCTGCGTGGTGATGTTGAAGTTGGCCAGTTTGGCTGGATCAAGCCAGAGGCGCATCGCATAGGTGCCTGCACCGAAGACGGTAACACTTGCAATGCCGGTGAGTCGAGTCAGAGGATTGACGATGTTGACGTAGGCGTAGTTGGCCAGGAAGACCGAGTCATAGCGATCATCGTCAGTATAGAGGGCAAAGCAGATCAGTGGTGATGGGGCGGTCTTGATGACATTGATACCCTGCTTGACCACCTGCTGAGGGAGCTGAGACTGGGCCTGAGCCTGACGGATCTGCGTCAGGATCTGGTCGGTGGTTGGCACCGTATTGTTGGCAAAGATAACATTCAACTGGGACTGCCCGGAACTGGAGTTCAGGGAGTACATGTACTGCATGTTGTCAACCCCGTTCACCTGTTGCTCAATCGGGGTCGCCACCGCCTGTTTCACCGTCACCGCATCGGCGCCGGGATAGGTCGCCGCTACTTGGATCTGGGGCGGGACGATATTCGGAAACTGGGAGACAGGCAGGCCGAGCAGGCAAACCACGCCGAGGATCACCGTGATGATCGCGATAACCATGGCCACGATCGGCCGATTAATGAAAAACTTTGCCATGATGCTATCTTCGCTGGGTTAGGAGACTAGGAAGCTGCGCTTACTTCGCGGACGTCGAAGCAGCAGCTGAGCTGGGAGAAGGAGTCGCGGCAGGAATGGACCTGATCGCGCCATTTTCGCTGGCCGAGGAGGTCAAGGGAGTTGGTGAAGCGGTCGGCGAGGTCAATGGCATCACGATGCACCCATCGACCACCTTCTGCGTTCCTTGAACGACAATCTTCTCCCCGGCATCAACGCCGGAAAGAACAACTGCCTCGTCGCGGGTCATCATCCCGAGATTCACATTCCGAATCGTGACCTTGTTGTCCCCACCAACCACTGCGAGTTGATGCAGGTTCTGGATTGTGATGACGGCAGCCAGCGGGACGACCAGCGCATTCTGCTGAACCCCAACGGTTGCTTGAACCCGCGCAAAGAGACCTGGGCGAAGCAATGAGCCTGGGTTAGGAAAGGTCCCCTCCACCGTGATGGATCCGGTCTGCGTGCTGATCTGGTTGTTGGCTGCACGGAAGACACCCTTTTGAGGGTAAGTCATGCCATCAGAGAGCAGCATTCGCATCCCGGCACTCTCGTCCTGTTTCTTATACTCGGATGCCATGGAAGGATCCTTGAGACTCTGACTGATGAAGCTGAGGTAATCATCCTGACCAACCTGAAACACCACCTTAATCGGATCGATGGCTACGATTGTAGTGAGAGGCTGAGGCGAAGAGGAACTGACGTAGGTGCCGACCTCGTAATTAGCGAGACCAGCCATCCCGTCGATCGGTGCCACGATTTTGGTAAAGTCGAGATTGACCTGTGCTGACTGGACAGCGGCCTGCTTCGCCGCAACCTCGCTAACCGTGGCCTGATAGTTCTGCTGCTGGTTCTGGAACTCCTGGATACTAATCACCTTCCCTGCTAGGAGGTTCTGCGCACGAACGAAATCCTGTTGCACCTTGGTCTGCTGAGCGATAGCCGTGGAAAGATTGGCCTTGGCCTGATCCAAGGTCGCTTGAAAGGGAGCAGGATCGATCTGAAAAAGCGGCTCACCCTGTTTTACCACGCTTCCCTCGGTGTAGTAGCGTTGAATGATATTGCCGGCGACATTCGGCTTTACCAAGGCAGTCACCGTACCCTGTAAATTGCCGATCCACTCCTTGTGATTCGGCATATCCTTCTGGATGACCGTCCCGAGCGTGACAGGAACCGGAGGCCGAGGACCGGCTTCAGGAGCCTCC
>CAIPWR010000044.1 GCA_903868795.1 uncultured Spartobacteria bacterium
AACTTTCCAACTTTTGAGTATTCATCCCTTTGAGAAGGTTCCTATCCATGAACTACTTACAGAAACCGACTTCAAATCTTATATGCCTCAAGAAAATAACCAGTTGATGCTGTTAGACTTATAACCGGACGCTAGTGATATTCACATGCTAAAAAACGCTCATATATGAGCTAATAAAAGAGAAAAGTACGATTCTGCGCTATCCTGTACCCAGCCTTCTTATTTTTGCGCCTTGGCGGCTTGGCGCGGGGACTTGATGCCTCGATCTTGATTCCCGATTTCGCACCTAATTTCGACCCTTTTATCTTTTTACGTTGACCATTTTCTCTTTTGGTGGGAAAAAGTGGGGCGTAGTGGCGAAAAGTGGTATATATTCCCATTGCACCCCAAATGTCCAAATCCACCTCCAATACGATCAGCTATGCCGGGACCTTCGAACGGTCCATGGATGCGAAGAATCGTGTCACGATTCCGGCGGCTTGGTTGGAAGGTGGGCCGGATGAGTTTCACGCGATTCCCGGACCCTTGGGGGATTGCCTCATCGTGATGCCTCCGGCGGAGTTCGATTCGATCGAATCGCGCATCGAGCAGAGCGGTGCTCCCGCTCCCGAGCGTCGCAAGGCGATTCGTCAATTTTACGGGCAGGCACGCGCCGTCTCCGCGGATAGTAACGGCCGTATTCTTCTCCCCGAGGAGCAGTGTGATGCCGTGAAGCTTAAAGGAGAGGCCGTGCTTGTCGGCGGACGCAGTCGATTTGAAATCTGGAATGCCAAGCGCTGGGCCGAAGTCAGCGCCGCGGAATCCGCTTCCTACAGGCAGGTGGCCGAACTGATCGGTCTTTGAGCCGCATGAACCGATGACGCGTCTTCAATACAAACTTCGACGCAACAGATTTCTCAAGGCCCATCACGACCTCTCGACGACTACGTACTCTTCTTCCACCCATTTTATGAGCACCTCCTTCCGCCATGAGCCCGTTCTGGCCAAGGAGGTCGTCGAATTCCTGCGCCCCGCTCCCGGCCGTACCATCATCGATGGGACCCTGGGGGGGGGAGGCCACAGCAGCTTGCTGCTGAAAGGCGGGGCGCGGGTTATCGGTTTTGATCGCGATCCCGAGGCTCTGGCCCACTCACGCGAACATCTCGCTTTACACGGTGAACGTTTCACGGTGGTAGAGGGAAATTTCTCCGATGCGTTGGAAGCATTGACTGCTCTCGGAATCAGTCAGGTCGACGGGGCGTTGCTCGATCTCGGAGTCTCCTCACACCAACTCGACACCGCGGAGCGCGGTTTTTCCTTTCAGCGTGAAGGACCCCTCGACATGCGGATGGGCAAGAGTGGCCCCACGGCGGCTGATCTGGTGAACACGCTGCCGGCCTCGGAACTGGCCCGCGTCTTCCGGGAATATGGTGATGAACCACGCGCCATCCAGTTTGCCGCGCGGATTATCAGGGCTCGTGAGAAAAAGCAGATTGCGACCACGGCGGAGCTTGCCGAACTGATTGCCGCGGGACGCACTGGCCCCCGTCACCCAGCAACCAGGGTCTTTCAGGCACTTCGCATCGCCGTGAATGATGAGATTGGATCGCTGGAGCGGGCTTTGCCTGCCTTCACTTCAATGCTCGCTCCCGGAGGGCGTCTTGCCGTCATCACCTTTCACTCGTTGGAGGATCGGATCGTGAAGCATTTCTTCCGTCGTCATGCGATGAGTGAAATCGACGATCCGACGTGGCCCGCACCACGGCCCAACCCCGAGTATCTCTTCGAGGCGCTCACCCCGCGGTCCGTGACGGCGTCCCCCGGCGAGCTTTCCTCCAATCCCCGCTCACGCAGCGCCCGACTGAGGGTTGTGGAACGACGCGGATCAACCTCACCCATGAACCAAGGGGGGCGATCATGAGTGTGAACCGTCGCCGCACCACGAACACGATCGAGGTGAACTTCCTTGCAGGCTGGCTTGTCATTGTCTTCCTCATCGGTCTCTGCGGGCTTTTCTTTGTTTATTTGAAGAATCAGCAGCACGCTGTCGGCAATCAGTCCAGACTGATTGAGGCTTCCATTCAGGAGGAGGAGGCCAGAGACGAGGCCCTGAAAGCAAAGATCACCTCCTTGACTTCCCGTGGAGCCTTGCAGCGCCGTCTGGACGATGGATACATCTCGCTTCAGCCGATCCGTGACACGGCAATCGCCCGGATCACGCCACCTGCTCCGGCGGAAGTTGATGGGGTTCTGCGCACGGCCTTGAGCGATCCGGAAAGCCGGTTCGGTCCCGGGGCTCCCCAGCGCTCCGTAAACAGGTGAAGCGCATGGGGGGGCGCATCGGCCTCGTCTGCGCGCTGCTTGTCCTGATTTTCACGGCCTTCGCATGGCGGTTGATTCACGTGCAGGTCCTCAAGCACGATTATTTTTCTGCAATTGCCGCGGAGAAGAATGATACCCGCAAAGTAATCCCGGCACGGCGCGGACGCATTCTTGACAGGAATGGTGAGGAGCTTGCGGTGAATGTTCCCGTGCAAATGGTTTATGCCGATGGATCGCACATCCATGATCCGGCAGCGGTAGCCGCCGTGGCGGCGCCTTTTCTCGGAATGCCGCTCCAGGAACTCACGGAGAAGCTCACGACCAAAAGCAAGTATGTGATCATCCGCAAAGGGGTTTCCGAGGATAAGGCTCAGGATATGATCAGGGCCCTTGATAAAGCCAATCTCCACGGTCTTTATCTTCAGGAGGGATCGGTGAGGAGCTATCCCAATGGCGAAATGCTCTGCGATGTGTTGGGATACGTCGATCACACTGGCCATGGAGCCGATGGAATCGAGAAGACCTGCGATGCGGAACTGACGGGGCAGGAAGGTTTTCGTTGGATCGAACATGACCGGAAGGGGAGAGAAATCGTCGTCTATCGTGGTCAGGAGCAACTTCCAGAGAATGGCTCGGATATCCGTCTTTCCATCGACATGGGGCTTCAGGCGATTGCCGAACGTGAAGTGGATGAGGCCTACAAGACCAATCATCCGGCCTCGGCGACAGCCATTCTCGCGGATCCCAATACCGGCGAGATCCTGGCCCTGGCTAGTCGCCCAAACTACGACCCTAACAAATTCAATAAGGCGAAGCCCGATGAGATGCGTAACCGCGCCATCTCCGACATCTATGAACCAGGTTCGGTTTTCAAGATCGTTGTCACATCAGCTGCTTATAACGAAGGGATAGTCGACGACCAGACACGAATCTTCTGCGAGAACGGACATTATTCCTACGGAGGAAAGATCATCAAGGATCACCATGGCAGCGGAGATCTGAGTATCCCTGAGATTCTGATGAAGTCTTCCAACATCGGTGCCGCGAAGATCTCGTTGAGGATGAAGGATCAGATGTTCTACGACTATGTCAGAAAGTTCGGATTTGGGACCCGCACGGGAATTCCTCTGCCAGGTGAGATTCCCGGACAGGTGATCCCTCCACATCGTTGGGACAAGCTGACAAAAACGCGCGTGGCTTTTGGTCAATCAATCAGCGTGACGCCGATTCAGATGGTCATGGCGATGTCCGCCATCGCGAATGGTGGAAAGCTACTGAAGCCAAAACTTGTCCTGAGCAAGGGAGAAGGGAGTACCGAACTTCCTGATGCTCCCATTGCCCAAGTGGTGAAGCCCGAAAGCGCGAACTATATCGCCAATGCGCTGGAGAAGGTCGTGAGCAATCAGGGAACGGCACCATTGGCCCGCATCGAGGGGTATCGAGTCGCCGGAAAGACAGGCACGGCGCAGAAAATCAGTCCCCGTGGGGGATATCTTGAGGGACGATACATTGTTTCGTTTGCCGGATTCTTTCCTGTCAACAAACCGAGAGTCATGGGAATCGTCATCGTGGATGACGCGAAGTTAGGCGAGTCCGCCAACTACGGCGGTTCGGTCGCCGGACCGGTCTTTTCAACAATCGGATCCAAAGCCGCTCGATACCTCGACATGGATCCCGAGCCAAATGCCTCCTTGGTCAAGGGGAAGCAGGGTGAGAGTACAACTGCAGTCAGTGTCCGGTGAGGAATGTTACCATGAAACTAGAAAGTCTCCTTCAATCCACTCAGGTGATCTCCGTGATCGGAGGTTCCGATGTGACGGTCACGGGACTGAGTTGTGACTCCCGATCCGTCCGTAAAGGCGATCTCTTTTTCGCGATTTCAGGATCCAAGGAAAACGGAATCCACTTTGTCAGGGAAGCGATGGAAAAAGGGGCTGTAGCGGTTGCAACAGCCGAGGATCTTTCCAAAAGTCAGATTCCCGGTGTTCCTTTGGCAAGAGTTCCCAATGCACGTGTCGCCATGGCAGCCATGGCCTCAGCTTTCTATGGTAATCCCTCAGCCTCGCTTGCCGTGGCGGGAGTGACAGGAACGAATGGCAAGACAACCACAGCATGGATCATCAGGCATCTTTGCGATGCAGTCGGTCGGCCTTGCGGGCTTGTGGGAACAATCGAGTATGTCCTGCCGGGTATTGTCGAGCCAGCGTCCAGGACCACACCCGAGTCGGTTGACCTTCAGCGGATGCTTGGCGACATGAGGGATGGTGGATTCCGAGCGGCGGCCCTTGAGGTCTCAAGCCATGCGTTGATGCAGAATCGCGTCGGCGGGGTTGAGTTCGATGCGGCGGTCTTTACCAATCTGACCCAGGACCATCTCGACTATCACGGTTCGATGGAGGAGTACTTCGAGGCAAAGAGTCTGCTCTTCACAGGGCTCTCCAAGCAGACCATCAAAAAAGGGCGTGCGATCATCAACTCCGATGATCGCTATGGACATCGCTTGCTCGATCGTGTCCAGGGCGTGCCGGTCATCACCTACGGTCAGGGAAGCAACTGTCAGTTCCGTGCAAGCAACATTGCATATAATGCAACGGGAACCACTTTCCGATTGGATGCCAAGGGGAGAAGCTATCTTGTTCGGACGCCGTTGATCGGCCTGTTCAATGTTTACAATACCGTGGCTGCTCTTGCGGTAACATCGGCAATGGGACTGGAACTTCGCAGGGCGATCGCCGCTGCCGCAACCATCCCCCAGGTTCCAGGACGTCTGGAGCGTGTTCCAGGAAAAAAGAATTTCCATGCTTTTGTCGACTATGCCCACACGCCCGATGCGTTGGTGAATGTTCTTAAAACCCTACGCCAGTTGAATCCCGCTCGGATCATTACGGTTTTTGGATGCGGTGGTGACCGCGATCGTGCAAAGCGTCCCCTAATGGCTGCGGCTGCAGAGCAATATTCAGATCGTGTGATTCTGACCTCGGACAATCCACGGGGTGAGGATCCTTTGGAAATCATGAATGAGGCAGGAAAGGGATTCCGTTTCCAGGTGCATGAAAGCTATGTCGATCGCGAGAGTGCCATACGCCGTGCTGTGGAAACTGCGGCGCCGGGTGATGTGGTGTTGGTGGCTGGCAAGGGTCACGAAAATTATCAGGAGACGGCAACGGGTCGTCATCCTTTTGATGATGTGAGGGTCACAGCCCGAGCAATGGCGCGAAAAGACTTTGATGATCGAGGTGAGGCAAGACGATGAATCCACGCTCACTGTCCTCCATTGCCGAGATGTGCGGCGCTGTTCTTCTAGCCGGAAACGCCGAAAATCTTGTCCGCCGCATCGCAAAGGATACCCGGTCGATCGAACCCGGTGATCTCTATGTTGCCCTGAGGGGGGAGCGTTTCGACGGGAATCAATTCATTGCTGAAGCGGCTGCGAAAGGTGCTGTCGCGGCACTCTGTGACGGCGATTCCCCTGTGGGTCTTCCCCAGGGGTTTGGTATTCTGAGCACTCCGGATTCCCTCACCGGGATGACCCTGCTTGCCTCCGCTTGGCGTTCCAAATTGTCACTCCGTTCCATCGTTGTCACGGGTAGCAGTGGGAAAACTTCCGTGAAGGATTTTACGGCAGCTGTGCTGCGAACATCGCTTCGCACTACAGCCACACAGGGGAATCTGAATAACGAGATCGGGCTCCCACTGTCCATCCTGAGCGCCAATCAGGAGGATGAGGCAGCCGTTTGGGAGATCGGGATGAATCATCGTGGTGAGATCGCGCCGCTTGCCGGGCTCGCTAGGCCTGAAATCGGAATCATCACGGGTATCGGAACCGCCCATATCGAGCATCTGGGAAGTCGGGAAGAGATCGCGGCAGAGAAGGGGGACCTGCTTGAAAAGCTTCCCTCCGAAGGGTGTGCCATTATTCCAGCAGAGGATGATTTTTCCGGGGAGCTACGCGCTAGGACTTCGGCACGGATCGTTGAGGTCGGTTTGGATAGGGGGGACCTTAGGGCCACGGGAATTCGATACGGCCTTCATGAGACGCGATTTATGATCGAGGGAGAGTTTGGCCGATCCGAAGCCCTACTGCCCGTCCCGGGACGACACATGGTTGGCAATGCGCTGATGGCCATCGCGGCAGGATTGCAGTGCGGGATCACGCTGGAGAAATGCGTTTCGGGACTCGCTGATGTGATTTTGCCCTCGGGACGGTTGGCCAGGGTGGTTCGTCGGGGGGTGACTTTTCTGGACGATACCTACAATGCGAATCCTGATTCGATGATCGCAGCACTCGAGACGCTTGCGGGTATCTCTCTGCCGGGTCGCAAAATTGCAGTTCTGGGAAGGATGGGGGAGTTGGGCATCCATGCAGCAGAGGGATATGAACGCGTAGGCAATAAATCTGCCTCCGTACTCTCAACCCTCATCACCGTGGGTGACGAAGCTGCCGCAATGGCAGAGGCGGCATCGAAAGCCGGTCTGTCGGATGTGCGAACTGTTTCGGACAATGCCACTGCAGCACGACTCCTCGCCTCCCTTGCCTCCGAAGGTGATCTGGTACTGCTGAAAGCTAGCAGGAGTGGACGCATGGAGGAGGTCCTTCAACACTTCAACTGAACGTTCAACCCATCACACGATGCTCTATTACCTTTCACAGTTTGGATCTCTCCTGCACGGGGAGCAGATCGGAAAATTTCTGAATGTTTTCCAGTACATCTCCTTCCGCGCTCTCTGCGCCGGACTCACCTCCTTCCTGATCTGCCTGATGTTTGGTGATGCTCTCATTCGGCGTTTGGTTGAACTTAAACTCGGACAACCGATCCGCAGCGCCGAGGAGGTGCATCGTCTCAATGAACTTCATGGAGGAAAACGGGGAACCCCGACGATGGGTGGTATCCTGCTGATTGCGGCCGTACTCCTCTCCACCCTACTCTGGGCACGTCCCGATAATCCCTTTGTCTGGGTCTGCATCGTTACGGTGCTTGCGTTGGGAGCGATCGGTTTCTATGACGACTGGCTCAAGGTAACTAAAAAAAGTTCCGCGGGGATCAGCAGTAGACTGAAGTTCCTTCTGCAGTGTGTTCTCGCCGCCGGAATCACGGCATTCTTTCTGCTTTCCCCCTCACTGGCCAAGCAGGCGCAGCAGCTCTATGTACCGTTCATGAAGGGACCGGTGTTAAGCCTTGGCATCTTCTGGACCTATATTTTTTATCTCCTGATCATCGTCGGGTCCTCCAACGCGGTGAATCTGACGGATGGTCTCGATGGACTGGCCTCAGGATGCACGGTAATGGCAGGCATCTGCTTCGGCGTCTTCACCTACCTCGCCGGGAACAGCAAGGCGGCCCTCTACCTTCAGATTCCATATTACGGCTTCTCCGGCGAACTGGCTATCGTGAGTCTAGCTCTGGCTGGCGCGGCACTAGGTTTCCTCTGGTGGAACTGCCATCCGGCCAAGGTGTTCATGGGTGACACGGGCTCCCTGGCAATTGGTGGCCTGCTTGGCGTTCTTGCGATCTGCTGCAAGCAGGAGCTGATGCTTGCCATCGTCGGGGGAGTGTTTGTCGCGGAGGCACTCTCGGTGATCCTTCAGGTGGCGAGCTTCAAGCTGACGGGAAAACGCATCTTCAAGATGTCTCCATTGCATCATCATTTCGAGCTTTCCGGGTGGAAGGAAAACACCGTCACCGTGCGTTTCTGGATCATGGCCATTGTGTTGGGGCTTCTTGGCATCGCGACACTGAAACTTCGCTGAACCATGTCCATGACCGCAGACTCCAATCCTTACACCGGCAAGAAGGTTGTCGTTCTCGGCTTGGGGAGAAGCGGTCTCGCGGCTGCGCGGCTGCTCAAGCAATACGGGGCCGGCGTGACAGCCTGTGACAGCGGGGAATCGCCTGTCCTGATGGAGCGTGCCGAGCTCTTGAGAAAGGAAGGGATCCGTGTGCTTACCGGGACGGATGCCGCACGGGATTCTATCGTCCATGATATCGCAATTTTAAGTCCCGGGATCGAGGAGACGGCGTCGATCGTCGTGAATGTCCTGAGCAAGGGAACCCCCCTGATCGGCGAACTCGAGTTGGCATTCACGCTTAGTCCTTATCCGGTCGTTGCGATCACGGGAACCAACGGGAAAACCACCACCACGGAACTCACCACACTGATGCTCCGAGGGGCGGGACTCCGGGCTGCTTCCTGTGGAAATATCGGAACCCCCATGTCAGAACTCCTGGAGGGTGGATTGACGTGGGACGTGCTCGTTGCCGAGGTCAGCTCGTTTCAGCTTGAGACGATTAGGACATTCCATCCGAAGGTCTCCGTATGGCTCAATCTGAGCCCCAATCATCTCGACCGCTATCCCTCGCTACACGAATACCGCGAGGCGAAGCTCAGGATCTTTGAAAACCAGGGCGCGGACGACTGGGCCGTCATTCCTCGTGACACCAAGGATCTGGACCTTTCCAAGATCAAGTCCCGGAAACTGAGCTTCAGCGTCTCGGATGAAACGGCCGACCTATCCCTGCACGGCGATCTCAAGATTCACTATGCCGGGAAAGAGTTGCTGGATCTCTCCAAGACGCGTCTCCGTGGCCCCCATAACGCTGCCAATGTCATGGCGGCCTTTGCGAGCGGCATCGCGCTCGGCGCGGATACGAACAGAATGGCCGAGGCAATCCGTGACTACACCCCACCGCCTCATCGCTGTGAATTCATTGCAGAGCGTGATGGTTTGCGTTGGATCAATGATTCGAAGGCCACGACCCTGGACGCCATGGAGCAGGCGATTAGATCGGTTCAAGGTCCGCTGATCCTGATTGCTGGAGGAAAGGATAAGGGTTTTGAATTCTCTCCTATCGCTCCCTTGATCCGTGATCGTGTGAGCGTTGCTGTTCTCATCGGTGAAATGCGTCATCGGATTGCAAGGGATTGGGCTCCCGTTCGCTGCCTGGAGACTGAGAGCCTGGAGGAAGCGGTGCAGATCGCCCGAAAGGAGGCCAAACCCGGAACAACCATTCTCTTTTCACCCGGCACTTCCTCCTTTGATATGTTCCGCGACTATGTGGAGCGTGGAGAAACCTTCAGAAGGTTGGTGACGGAAGCTCCAGGGAAAGGGGTTTCCCTCACTAATGGAGCCACACACAATCCCTAGCAAAAATAATCTTTTAGCTCATCAATAACCACAATACCTAGTAGTACTAACAACATACTCCGACCCATGAATCCGATGAATCCCAAACGTACCCGTCGGCTCCGCGCGCGCGCTGCAACCATGAACTCCCATGAAGAGGAGTTTGAGGACTACGGTCCTGAGCCGAATATGAAGCTCTCTCACGCTTTCATGGTGGTACTTCTTCTCCACGTGGTGGCTGTGGGTGGACTCTATGCTTTCAATTCGATGAAGGCTGGTAAGGCCTCCGCTGCCAAGACGGCCCGATCGACCGAGCCCGTTGCACCTCAGCAAGACTCCTCAAACGACCAGGGCTCGGGAAATGGCGGTGGCGCTGGAGGTTCCGGTCCGGGCGATGAGCCGCCGAAACCTACCAAGGCTCCGCTTGTCGCCAAGGTGAATGAGGCCCCCAAGTCGGTAAAGTCTTCCAGTGAAAGTGTTGTCAAACAGGCACCAACAACAAGTTCCCCTGCTTCTTCTGCTCCTAGAGGATTCCTTGCAAGCGCTCGGAGCATGATTGGAAAGACGATCGGCACATCGGGCCTTGGTGCTGCCGCAACGGTATCTGCCCAGGAGCCCGCTGCATCAGCAACCCAAGCAGCCACGGCGCCCGCGACATCAGCAACGGCAAACACTTACATGGTCAAGGCGGGAGATACACTGACGAGAATTGCCTCCTCCCTGGGAGTAGCCATTCCAGAACTCGAAAAGGTTAATGGAATGACGGAAAAGTCGGTGATCCAGGTCGGGCAGATCCTGAAGGTTCCCGTCAAAGCCATCAGTCAGGCAGCATCCGATGTCTCTGTCCAAGCGGGTAATGTTGCAGCCAGCGTACAGCAAGCACCTGCCGCAGTTGCCGGCGCTGTAAGCTCCGCGGCGAATGCTGTGACTGGAACAGCGCCATCTTCCGTTGCGCCAGCTGTGACCGAAGATCAGGGGGCGACTTCCGAGTACACCGTGGTCAAGGGAGACAGCCCTTACAAGATCGCCAAAAAATTCAAGATCACTCCAGATCAGCTCATCAAAGCGAATGGAATTACCGATCCCAAGAAAATCCAGATCGGCCAGAAGTTGAAGATTCCAGCCTCCACCTCAACGGTGACCTCGAAAAAGGCGACTCAGTAAACATTCCAGTTTTCCGCGTCATCCCCTCTTCTAAAACTCTGGAATCCAGGAGCCGTGCAGCGCAGCAGCATCTATCTCCTCCTGATCTCCGTGGTCGGCTTGCTGGCCTTGGGGGTGGTGATGCTTTTCAGCACGAGTGCTTACGCGCAGGAGAGTCATGGTGATATCTACTATTTTGTCAAAAAGGATATCTTCTGGCTGATCATCGGCACGGTCGTCTGCGTGCTGGGTGCGATGACCGATTATCATCTCTGGCAACGGACTTGGAAAATTTGGTTCGGTGTCTCGGTCGTCTTGTTGGCGCTCTGCTTTGTTCCTCATGTGGGAATGAGGATCAATGGGTCGAATCGCTGGCTGAACCTTCACGTTCTTGTCTTCCAACCCAGCGAGTTGGGGAAAATCGCGGTGGTTTTCTTTGTCGCCTGGTGGTTTTCCCGCGAAGAGACGGATCCGCGGAAACTTCTGGATGGATTTGTGATTCCAATCGGTGTTGTGGCTATCCCCTTAGGACTAATTGCCAAGGAGGTGGATCTAGGGACGGCGGCTCTCATCGGAGCCACGACCCTTTCCATCTGCTTTATTGGCGGGGCTAATTGGATATTGATAGCGGGTTTTTTTGGGATCGGATTATCCGGTTTGATTGCAACAGCCATGTTTATCCCTGAGCGCGCAGCCCGAATGATGAGTTTCTTGCATCCGGAAGCCGATAGATTGGGAAAAGGACTTCAGCAGTGGCAGGCCCTGATTGCGTTCGGATCCGGCGGATTCGAGGGACTTGGTCTTGGAAATGGCCGACAGAAGCTGCTCTACCTTCCATATGCCCACACCGACTTCATCTTCCCGATGATCGGTGAGGAGCTCGGGCTGATCTTTACCTGGCTCGTCATTCTGGGATTTATTCTCATCATCCTTTGCGGGGGACTCATCGCGGCAAATGCCAAGGATCGCTTTGGAAAACTTCTCGCCATGGGAATCCTCCTGTTGATCTCGTTGCAGGCAGCGGTCAATATCGGGATGACGACATCGATGCTTCCCAACAAAGGGATGCCCCTGCCCTTCATCAGTTACGGGGGAAGCAATATGGCCGTCTGTCTCTTCATGATTGGAATCCTCGTCAACATACACCGCATCGGCATCCCGATCGCTCCCGTTCCGGAGAGAAAGGTCGTGCTTGCCGCTCGTTCCGTCCCAAGAATCTAGGAATCACTCATGGCGGTCCCCAAACAATTTGTCATCGCCTGCGGCGGAACCGGAGGGCATCTCTTTCCCGGACTCGCCGTCGCCGAGGTTCTGCATGAGCGTGGACACGAAGTACTGCTTCTTGTTTCTGAGAAGGAAATCGATGCCGTGGCGCTGAGGGATCATTCCGAGTTCCGGTGTGAGAAGCTTCCCTCCATCGGGATGCCCGCGCTGCTCTCCCCCGCATTCCCCCGATTCCTGAAACGTGGGTGGGAGAGCTTCAGCACCTGCAGGCAGCTCTATTCCCGCTACCAGCCTGCGGGAGTCCTAGGGATGGGAGGGTTCACCTCGGCAGCTCCGCTACTCGCGGCACGCCTCTCGGGAATCCCCTGTTACCTGCACGAGTCGAACGCGATTGCCGGTCGAGCCAACCGTCTTGCCTCCCGCTGGACAGATCGCGTTCTTCTTGGATTGCAAGTCTGCGGCTCTTCTTTTCCAAAGAGTACTTGCGTCGTGACCGGAACCCCGGTACGGCGCAATCTCGGAACCCCGCTGGACAAGGGAGAGGCCCGTGCCGCCTTTGGCTTGGATCCTGAACTGCCGACACTCCTCGTCATGGGAGGCAGCCAGGGAGCGGCTGGGATCAACCAACTTCTTTTTCGTTCGGCCGCATTTCTCAAGGATTTCCGCAACGAAGAGGGCAAGCCTGTTCAGGTCATTCATCTGACCGGTGATCGCGATGACAACCTTGCCGCCATCAATTACCAACGGGAGGGGATTTCCTCGCATGTCGCCTCCTTCCATCACCAGATGGAACAGGCTTATTCGGCCGCCGATCTCGTGGTCTCGCGTGCCGGGGCGGCAAGCCTCAGTGAGATTTCGCAGTTCTCTCTTCCCTCGCTCCTGATTCCGTTCCCCTTTGCCGCCGATCTCCATCAGCATCGCAATGCCGAGGCCTTCCGTGATGCCGGTGCCGCAGAACTCATCGAGGAAAAAACGGCTGATCCGGAAACCTTCGCCCTCTTGATTAGAAATCTTCTGACAGATGGGCGCCGTCGTGAGCGGATGGCCGCCGCTGCCGGATCGGTTCTGCCCCGAGGGGCGGCTGGGCTCGTCGCTGACGTCATGGAGCAGGGGATCGTGACCCGGGAGGCGGCACAATGATTTCCGAGAGGAGATCCTCCGGCATCCGTCTCCAAGGTGACGAACTGGCCTCGCTTCTTCTTGGCTCCCTATCACGCCGCATTCACCTCATCGGAGTTGCCGGTTCCGGAATGAGCGGCATTGCGGCGCTTCTTCTGGCTCTCGGTCATCGTGTCAGTGGTTCGGACAAAGTGGATACTCAGGAAGTCGAGCGCCTGCGCCGCAAGGGGCTGGAGTTTGAATCTCCCCATGGCACCCGCATGGTCGGCGACGCCGAACTCGTGATCTTTTCCTCGGCGATCCATGCTGGAAATCCGGCCTTCGATGCTGCACTGGCGCTTGGTAAGCCGATGGCTCGTAGGGCCGAAGTCCTTGCCGCCGTGATGTCCGGCAAGCAGGGTGTGGTGGTCTGCGGGATGCATGGGAAGACCACGACTTCCGCCATGGCTGCTCATGTTTTGCGTGCCGGTGGGCTCAAGCCATCCCATTACGTCGGGGCCGAGATCCCTATCCTCGGCACGAATGCACGCTGGGATTCGGAAGGGACGCATCTGGTTGCCGAAGGGGATGAAAGCGATGGCACGCTGGTTCACTACCATCCGCGCCATGCCCTGGTGCTCAATATCGAACCGGAGCATCTTGATCACTACCGTGATCTCGCTGCAATCGACGCGGTTTTTTCGACACTCCTTCGCCAGACTTCCGGAAAGGTCTACTACTGGGCTGATGATCCGGGCGCCGAGCGACTCTGTTCCCTCCATCCCGGAGCGGTGCCTGTGGGGACGGGATCCCAGTGCCAGTATCGGCTTGGGGAGATTGAACAATCGGGACTCGCGATCCGCTTCGCGGTATTCCGTGGGGAGGAACTCCTCGGACGAATTCGACTTGGGATTCCCGGGGTGCACAATGCACAGAATGCTCTCCTGGTGATCGCACTGGCAACCGACCTGGGGATTTCCTTTTCCATGATTGCCTCTGCGTTGGAAGACTTTCGCGGTGCGAAACGCCGTTTTGAGCTTAAGTATGAGGATGATGAGTTCAGGGTCTTCGACGATTACGGTCATCATCCGACTGAAATCGCAGCAACCCTTGCGACGGCCAAGGTAGCCTTGCGTGAGAGTGGTCTCAATGGGCGCCTGATTGTCCTGTTTCAGCCCCACCGGTATACCCGTACCGCCTGCTTGAAAACGGAATTCGGACACTCCTTTGGGGATGCCGATCTTGTCTTTGTTGCCCCGATCTATCCCGCCGGTGAGGCCCCGATCCCCGGAATTGACGAGGGAAGTGTTGTGGAGGCGGCTCGAGTTGCAGGACATCAGGGAATGACACGCACCGCCTCGGTGCTGGAGGCTGGCTGGGCTGCAGCGGCCTCTCTTAGGGAGGGGGATCTGGTGGTCACTCTCGGTGCCGGAAACATCCATGAGGCCGGCGCGCTGATGGCCCGCGAACTGGCCTTTCGCGCACGAATCCGCAAGGCCATGGGTCCCGGCTCGATCAGAATGTCCGAACCGCTTTCTCGTCATACGACCATGAGGGTCGGTGGGCCCGCTCGCTTTTGGGTCGAGCCTGAGAGTGAGGAGGGATTCGCGGAACTGGTCCGTCTCTGCCATGACGAGGGGGTCCCTTTCATGGTCATGGGTCGAGGGTCCAATCTCGTCGTTCGTGATGGTGGCTTTCCCGGAGTTGTCGCCCATCTCGCCAGGGGTTGTTTTGCCGAGGCCTCGGTTGTCGGGAATGAGGTCATCGCTGGCGTCGGAGTCCGCCTTAAGCAACTCGCTGCGGTTGCCCGCAATGCAGGTCTTAGCGGATTTGAGTGGATGGATGGTATCCCCGGAAATCTGGGTGGAGCCTTGAGAATGAATGCGGGTGCGATGGGTGTGCAGTCATTCGATCAGGTCGTCAGGATGCGTTTTGCTGACCGTGACGGGAATATCGTCTCCCGCGTGCCGGAAGAACTTGAAGTGCGCTACCGCGATATTCCGGTCCTGCATGATCATTATGCCCTCTCAGCGACGCTTATTGGGGCACCCGCTGACACTGGAATGATTGACGACCTCCTTGGAGAGTCGCTTCGCCACCGAAAAGAGACCCAGCCTGTGGCCGCCAGTGCCGGCTGTATCTTTAAGAACCCCGGTGGCATTTCCGCCGGTAAACTCATCGATGAACTCGGACTCAAGAACAGCGCTGTGGGCGGTGCCCGCGTCTCTGAAGTTCATGCCAACTTCATTGTCAACGATGGCGGTGCCACTGCAGGCGAGATCCTTGCCCTGATCAGCTTGATCCAAGATCGTGCTCGTCTGGAACGAGGTATCGAACTGGAGACGGAGGTCTCCATCATCGGTGAAGAACCTGAAGATCACGAAAAGACACATGACCACTGAAACCTCTTTTGACCCACGCAACCGCCGACTTGTTGTCCTTAAGGGAGGCCCAGGTTCCGAGCGTGAGGTATCACTTCGCTCCGGTGGTTCCGTGGCCGCGGCGCTTAGGGCTGCCGGTGCTCATGTTGAAGAGATCGAGTTGACGGGAACGGAGGTCGTGATTCCGGGGGGGGTTGAACTCGTCTTCAACCTGATTCACGGAACCTTCGGGGAGGATGGAGGACTCCAGCAGCTTCTTGATGAACGCGGTATCGCTTACACGGGGGAGGGGGCCGCGCAGAGCCGCGTGGCGTTCGATAAGATTCTGACCAAGGAGGCCCTGGTGAGGGCTGGCGTGCCGACGCCCCGTTTCGAGATTCTGCATGCGGGGGAGCATCCCACGCTCCCGCTACCCATGGTGATCAAGGCTCCTCGACAGGGTTCGAGTGTCGGGGTTCATCTGATTCGTGATGCTTCAGCGATCGAACCTGCACTTGCCGACTGTCTGATTCATGGTGAAGAAATCCTCGTCGAGGAACTCGTGACGGGACGGGAGCTGACTGTCGGGGTGATCGGTGACCAGGTGCTTCCCGTCGTGGAGATCAAACCGAACGAGGGGTTTTACGACTACACCAACAAATACACCAAGGGAGCCACGGAGTATCTGGTACCGGCCCCTCTGGATGCTACTGAAATCGCAGCAGTTCAGGATGTGGCTCTTGCCGCGGTGCGTGCCCTAGGACTTTGCGTTTACAGTCGCGTTGACGTCCTGCTCTCTGACGCTGGTCCGACCGTTTTGGAAATCAACACCATCCCGGGAATGACAGAGACCAGCCTGCTTCCGAAGGCGGCCGCTGCCATGGGGCTCGATTTTACAGCGCTATGCTGCAAGATAGCGGAACGATCACTCAGCGCCCGAACCGTCCTCCCATGAACACTCGTCGCAGCACTAGCGGAAACAGGCGCAGGGGAGGCGCTCCCGCGCGTCGTCAGCACCTCCTGGAGGTGAATGTGCGAACGGCCAGCATCAAGCGTCAGCGCCGAGGCAAGGCTAGCGGCATTCTCTGGAGAATTTCTGTTATCGTGATCGTGACAGCCCTCTTAGCAACCGGAGTGCGGATCGCGTGCGGAAAATTCTTTTTCAAGAATCCTGAATATGACCTCAAGCATCTCGTCACGCATCTCAACGGGATCATGACCCAGGAGGAGTTGGTCAAATTGACCGGCTTCACCGAAGGGAAAAACATCTTCAGTCTCGATCTGGAACAGGCAAATCAGAAGCTAGCCGCTCTCCCCGAGGTGCGCTCCGTAAGCATTGAACGGACGTTACCCGATACGATCGAGGTCGGAATGGAGCCTCGCACACCAGTCTTCCTCTTTGCAGCGCCAGGGGAGGGGGAGGCGTCCTCCGGTGAATCGTTTGTCCCAGGGAAGAGCTTCCTCTGTGACAAGGATGGCATCATGATGCGCCCTGCCAGACTCGATGATAAATTTCTGGGTCTTCCCGTGCTTCGCGGGGTCTCTCAGGAGAATGCTGTCCCGGGCAGGAAACTCGAGGTTCCCTCCCTCGCGACCGCCCTCATGCTGAGGCAGGCGCTCTCCGAGCTTCCCGAAGAGACCTTCCGGATCAGCTCGATTGATGTTTCCAAGCCGTATGCTGCCGTCGTGACCGATGCCTCGGGTGCAAAGTTCACCTTCGGAACCCTTGGAGAGGTTGATCTGGCGTCACAACTTGCACGGCTGCGCAAACTGCTCGACCATTGTCAGGAAACTGGTCGCAAAATCCAGACGGCGAATCTGATGCTGAGTCGTAATACTCCCGTCACTTTTGTGCTTACGCCCGAGCAAGGTGCTGACAAAATAGCACCGGTCACCACTTCCAAAAAAAACCCGAAACACAACTAGTCCGCTAGACTACGGCAATCCATTCTCCCGCCATGGCCAACGAGCAAATCTTTGTGGGACTCGAGATCGGAACAACGAAGATCAGCGTCATCGTTGCCGAGGCCAGGGCTGACGATCAGATCAGTATTCTTGGAGTGGGAGAGACCCCGTCTCGTGGCGTGCGCAAGGGAGAGATCGTCGACATGGAGACCGTCACCGAGTGCGTCCGTGAAGCGATTCTCGACGCCGAGGACAAGACAAACGTTGAGATCGGTAACGTCTGGGTCGCGATCACCGGATCTCATCTGGCGAGCTTTAATAACCGCGGTTCCTTGGTTCTTCCCGAAGAGAGGCAGATCGAGCAAGAGGACCTGGACGCTGTCGAACTGAACGCAAAGGAAGTCGCGATTCCGACACCGAATACTTTCCTCCATACCATTCTCCAGGCCTATCACGTCGACGGGAATCAGAACGTCATCGATCCTCTCAAGTCGGAGGGGGCACTCCTCGAGGCTGACTTTCACATCGTGCACGGGATCAAAACGCGGATCCACAATACCCTCCGCTGCATCGAGTCGCTGAAAATCGGCATCGAGGATGTCGTGCTCAGCTCGCTCGCCAGCGCACAGGTTGTTCTGTCCCAGGATCAGAAAAACTACGGCGCCCTCATGATCGATATCGGTGGAGGAACCACCGACTACCTGGTCTATATCGATGGAGCCATTCGCCATAGCGGGGTGCTGGCTCTGGGAGGGGATCATATCACCAATGATATCTCCGTGGGACTCAGGCTTCCGATTGCGAGGGCCGAACTCCTCAAGATCGAGGAGGGATCGGCGGCCGACCCGGCAGGTTCCGAGGGAGGGATCATTTCGCTGAAGAATGACCCAAGATTTCTTGGATGCGACGTCGACCGCACCTCCCTCGACACAATCATTCATCTTCGGGTGAAGGAAATCTTCGAACTCATCCGGCGCGATATCGAATCATCCGGCGAGGGGATGCTGGATCTTATCCGTGGAGTGATGATCACGGGGGGAGGATCCAAGCTCAAAGGAGTCGCCCAGGTTGCCGAGGAGGTCTTCGATATTCCTGTGGAGCTCACGCGCGCCCGGAATGTCAGTGGCGCCACCCAGATCTTCGAGGATCCGCAGTATTCCACCGCGATCGGGTTGACCAAATACGCGAGAGTCGTCACCAAGAATATCGCTCCCGAAAGTATGCTGGACCGCCTCACCCAGGGACTTGGCAGTCTCTTCAAGAAACGTTCCCGATGAGCTCTCCATCCCGTCGTATCCTTGTCGGAGTGGGCAATGCCGGTGTCACCGTGCTTGACCAACTCTCGGTGGAGTTTCCCGCATTGACCGGATTGCTGGCGGTAAACAATGACTCCGATTCCTTGAACGCCTCGATCGTCCGGGATAAAATCGTGGTCCCCGAGGGAGATCCTCGGGAGGGATTCCTTGCCATCGACGAAGAGTTCGGCCGAGCCGTTGAGGGGGCCTCGGCAGTGATTCTGTGTGGAGGACTTGGTGGGGAGACGGGCTCTTTTCTTTTGCAGGCCCTGGCCATTCTTGCGAAGTCAGCGGGCATCACCACGATAGCTAGCGTCGGGATGCCCTTCTCCTTTGAGGGAAAACACAAGAGGGACACTGCTGAGCGCGCTTTGGAGAAATTGCAGGAGATCTGTGATGCCGTTGTCGTGATCGGAAATGATCAGCTCTCCGGAGGTTCTCCCTCGACTGCCGCCATAGGGGAGGCATTCGTTCTTTCCGACCGTGCCCTGCTTACCTCCCTGCTGACACTGACAGGAATGCTCTCCACTTCGGGACCCGTGAAGATTACCCGTGCGGACATTCATCATGTGCTCGGGAAGCCGGGATCACTCACTCATTTCGGATTCGGGAAGTCCGATGGAGCCAACCGGCTTCACGAGGCTTTGGAAAAAGCCCTGAAGAGTCCTCTCCTTGCTCTGTCGGGGAAGGGGTCGGCCCTCAAGGAGTCCCCGATGATTCTCCTATTACTCCGGGGCGCCAATGACATCTCTTTTGCCGAGATGCAGGCCGCTGTGGATAAAATTGAACAAATTGCCGGGGAAAGCTGTCAGATAAAAGTAGGAGTCCACGCGGACGCACCTCTCGGATCGGCCTTGGAGATTCACATCTTGGCCTCCTCTGGGGGAGCCGTTAGGAAACCTTCCAAAGCCAGTGAAAGCGGTGAATTCAAAGAACGAATCGGTTCAATTACTCCGATTGCACCTATTGCTCAGGCTCGGACAAAATCGACAATCCTGCCTGAACTCCAGGTTCATGAAGGGGTTCCTTCTGGGGCCGAAGCGGATGGCAAGGGAGTCGATGAACTCTTTCCCGTTCCGACAAAGCCTGCCTCCAAGACTGGCAAGAAGCCTGTTGCTACCTCCAAGCAGATGCAGGGAACGCTTGCGCTCGACACCTATCAGCGTGGTCGTTTCGACAAGAGCGAACCCACTATCGTGGAGGGGGAGGACCTCGACGTTCCCACCTTCCTGCGCAAGGGGATCAAGCTCAACCCACCCAGCAGAAAGTAAAAAAATTCCACTTTTATGAAACCCGATAAATTCACAGCCAAGATGCAGGAGGCCTTCAATGGGGCGATCGACATCGCTTCGGGACTCGGCCAGCAGGAGATTGGAAATGAACATTTCCTGCTTTCGCTGCTAGCTCAGAGCGAAGGCCTCACCCGTCCTGTCCTTGAGAAGATGGGGGTGGCTGTTCAGCCTTTCATTGCGAAGCTCGAGTCGGCCGCTGCCACTCTTCCCAAGGTGCACGGAGGGGCCCAGCCCTTTGTCGGCAACGAATTGCGCAAGACCATCGACTCGGCCGAAAGCGAGATGGCAAAGCTCAAGGATGAGTTTCTTTCCGCCGAGCATTACCTTCTGGCGTTGAGTCAGGAGAAGAACGCCGCCGCAAAGCTGCTTCAATCGCATGGCGTGACCCATCAGGGGCTGATGAAGGCCTTGGTCGAGATTCGCGGAAGCCAGCGCGTTACCGACCAGAATCCCGAGGGGAAATACCAGACCCTTGAGAAATATGGTCGAGACATCACCGAGCTTGCCCGCAAGGGGAAGATTGATCCCGTCATCGGACGCGATGAGGAGATCCGCCGCACCATGCAAGTGCTCTCCCGCCGCACCAAGAATAACCCTGTATTGATCGGTGAGCCTGGTGTTGGCAAGACTGCCATCGTCGAGGGACTGGCCCGCCGTATCGTGAGCGGGGATGTTCCCGAGTCCCTCAAGAACAAGCGTCTGGTCGCCATGGATATCGGCGCGATGGTCGCAGGAGCGAAGTTCCGGGGTGAGTTTGAGGATCGACTGAAGGCTTTTTTGAAGGAGGTCACCGCCTCCGAGGGGGAGATCATTCTCTTCATCGACGAGCTTCATACCATCGTCGGGGCCGGTGCTGCGGAGGGATCGATGGATGCATCCAATCTCCTGAAGCCACAACTTGCGCGTGGAGAACTCCGCACCATCGGAGCCACCACGCTCGATGAGTATCGTAAATACATCGAGAAGGATGCCGCTCTCGAGCGCCGTTTCCAGCCTGTCATGGTCAAGGAACCGAGTGTGGAAGACACGATCGCCATCCTTCGGGGGCTCAAGGAGCGCTACGAGGTTCACCATGGAGTTCGCATTCAGGATGCCGCGCTTGTCGCCGCCGCCGTTCTCTCGCACCGTTACATTGCAGACCGCTTCCTGCCAGACAAGGCCGTCGATCTGATTGATGAGGCGGCTTCCCGCCTCAAAATCGAGATCGAGTCGATGCCGACCGAGATCGACCAGATGGAGCGCCAGATCATGATGCTCGAGATGGAGCGTCAGGCCCTCCGAAAGGAGAAGGATGATGCCAGTAAGGAGCGTCTTGAGAAGCTCGAGAAGGAACTCGCCGAGACCAAGGAAACTGGTTCAGGACTCAAGGCCCGCTGGCAGAAGGAAAAGGACGAGATCGGCAAGTCACAGAAGATCAACGAGCAGATCGAGGCGGCAAAGAACGAGCTCGCGATTGCGCAGCGTCAGGGTGACTTCGCCAAGGCGAGCGAGATCCAGTACGGTCGGATTCCGGAGCTTCAGACCAAGCTCGAAGAGCATAATGCCAAGCTCGCAAAGAGCGGCCAATCAGCTCTGCTCAAGGAAGAGGTGACCGAAGAGGACATCGCCAAGGTTGTCTCCGTCTGGACCGGCATTCCCGTTTCCAATCTTCAGGAGGGAGAGCGTCAGAAGCTTGTTAAGATGGAAGAGCGTCTCATCGAACGCGTGGTCGGACAGGGACAGGCGATCAAGGCTGTTTCGAATGCCGTCCGCCGTGCCCGCGCTGGCCTCCAGGAAGAGAATCGCCCCATCGGCTCCTTTATGTTCCTCGGGCCCACCGGAGTCGGTAAGACGGAACTTTCCAAGGCCTTGGCCGAGTTCCTCTTTGACGATGAGAATGCGATCATCCGCCTCGACATGTCCGAGTACATGGAGAAGCACACCGTCGCCCGTCTTATCGGAGCGCCCCCGGGCTATGTCGGATACGAAGAGGGGGGGCAGTTGAGCGAGGCTGTGCGTCGGAAGCCCTACTCCGTGGTCCTCTTCGACGAGGTGGAGAAGGCTCATGGGGATGTCTTCAACGTCCTTCTGCAGGTTCTCGACGATGGACGGATCACCGATGGTCAGGGACGCACGGTCGACTTCAAGAACACCGTCCTCATCATGACAAGTAATATCGGCAGCCAGTACATCATGGAGGATCTTGCGGTGGAGGAGCGTAACAAACGCGTCATGGAGGCCCTTCGAGGACACTTCCGCCCCGAGTTCCTCAACCGCGTTGACGAAATCGTCATCTTCGACCGTCTGAGTGACAAGGAGATCACCAAGATCGTCGACATTCAGTTAGCCCGTCTAGCCACACGCCTTGGCAAGCAGAAGCTCCATCTGGAGCTCAGCGAGAAGGCTCGTTCCTACTTGGCGAAGGAGGGGTATGACCCGGCTTACGGCGCCCGTCCCCTGAAGCGTGTCATCCAGCACAAGATCCTTGATCCTCTCAGCATGGAGATCCTTGATGGGAAGATCCGTGAGGGACAGACGATCAAGGCCGATGTCGTCGGTGGCGAACTCGTATTCAAGGCAAAGTAACTTTATTTCTCCGGGTGTCCCTCCGCGAAGTCACGATCAAGGAGGGACTTCCGACGCTTGAAGAGGCGAAGCGCCGTCTGCTCCTGGAGGTGCGGCGTTGCCATGGTGATGGTATCTCCGTTCTCAAGATCATTCATGGATATGGCTCCGGCGGTCGGGGAGGGGTTCTCAGGACTGGCCTTAGAAAAGTCTTCGCCGAGTATCAGCACGATGGCGACATCCTCGGATATGCTTCCGGGGAGGAGTTCTCGATCTTCCACCCGGTTTCCCTTGAGATGATTACACTGGCCCCGGAACTCCGTACCGATCGGGATCTCGAGCGCTCCAATCCCGGAGTCAGCTTCCTTTGGATTCAGTGAGGAATGATTGCCTGAACTCCCTGGGGCTTCTTCCTGTCCATCTCTTGAAGGCAGTGGAAAAAGCCGCCGCCTCCGGATACCCGCATTCGCGACCAACTGAGGAAATATCAAGGTTGCTATCTCTGAGCAGTTTTTCGGCGCGCGCCCGTCTCATCTCCTGAAGGAGTTTTCCGGGTGATATGCCTCGGGAGGCCCGAATGGCCGTTTCAAAGGAACGTCGCGACATTCCTGCCATTCGGGCAAGTTCCCCGGCCGTGATGGCGGTGTCCGGATGGCTTTTCAGCCATGCCAGCGCCCGCTCCACACCTGAATCGGAATGCAGACTGCTCTCCCGTTCGTGAAGCAGGGGATCAACGGTTGCCGGCCGGACATGTCTGCCCTCCAAGAGATCCACCATCGCGGCTCCCGCCAGTCGACCGATCTCAGTGAGGGGGAGCTCGAAACTTGAAATCTCCACTCCGGCATGAAGCGATTCTGTCCGTACATTACCGACGCCGATCACGTTCAGGTTCTCTGGTACCCGCAACCCTTCCTGCTGTGCCGTAAGGATTGCCATGCGTGCCAGGTGGTCGGATGAGCAGAGAAGGCCGGCGGGACGCGCTAGTGACAGGATGAAGTTTTTCAGTGGTACCCCCGCGGTGGAGCTGCAGCGGCTCACCTCGCGTCCTTGAGTCGCGCATGCCGCGTTGAAGCATTCGCCTAGACGCACTGAGCCAGGCGCCCCCGTCGGTCCCAGATAGCCGAGACTTTGGACGCCGCTTCGCATGAGAGTGCGGGCCGCTTCGTCTCCCATCATCACATTGTTGACACCGATCGAGGTGATCCCTGTTTCACTGCCTCTGGCGTCATTATCGATCCGGACCACCTTGACTCCCCGGGAGAGAAGGGATTCGAGCCAGACTTCGCTCATGAAATCCCCGATCGCTCCAGCCAACTCCCCGCGCTCAGCCACCTTGCGTAGAAGCCCCTCATATCCGCCACTCAGCACCATGACTTCGAAGTCTCCGCGGCGGCCGAGTTCCTCACGGATCGCAGTGACTAGGGAAATCTCTCCTTCCGAGAGAAGTGGAAGCGCCACGGCGATCAATTTTTTCCCGGCAAGCACTCCGTTGTCCGCTCGAGGTGTTGAGTGCGGCTCTTTCTTGCGCATATTCAATATACATAATTTCGCTTATACGCAAAGACAATCAATCTTACTGGTGCTAGCGTTGATTTATGAAAAAAGCACTCATCACGGGTATCACCGGACAGGATGGTTCTTACCTGGCCGAGCTTCTGCTCTCCAAGGGGTATGAGGTGCACGGCATCATCCGCCGCGCCTCCACCTTCAATACCAGCCGGATCGACCACCTCTACAATGATCCCCACGTGCTTGGGACGCGCCTTTTTCTCCACTACGGCGATCTGGCCGACTCGTCACAACTGACCAAGCTCCTCTATGCACTTCGCCCCGACGAGATCTACAACCTCGGCGCTCAGAGCCATGTCCGAGTTTCTTTCGATGTGCCGGAATATACCTGCGATGTCACGGGACTCAGCACCGTGCGCCTGCTCGAGGCGATCCGCGAGGCTGGATTGACCCAGGACGTGAGGTTTTACCAAGCCTCCTCCTCCGAGATGTACGGAAAGGTGCACGAGGTTCCCCAGATCGAGACGACACCGTTCCACCCCCGTTCCCCCTACGGTTGTGCGAAGGTCTTTTCCTACTGGCTCACGGTGAATTACCGCGAGGCCTACAATCTGCACGCCTCCAACGGCATCCTCTTCAACCACGAGAGCCCACGACGCGGCGAGACCTTCGTTACCCGCAAGATCACCCGCGCCGCAACCCGCATCAAGATGGGCCTGCAGAACGAACTCTTCCTTGGCAATCTCGACGCGCAGCGCGACTGGGGATATGCCAAGGAATACGTCGAAGTGATGTGGCTCATGCTCCAGCAGGAGAAGGCGGACGACTATGTCTGCGCCACCAA
Organism: uncultured Spartobacteria bacterium; assembly: GCA_903868795.1. Taxonomy (GTDB): domain Bacteria; phylum Verrucomicrobiota; class Verrucomicrobiia; order Chthoniobacterales; family UBA6821; genus UBA6821. The sequence continues at coordinate 24,639 of CAIPWR010000044.1, forward strand.
CGAGACTCACACGATCCGTGAATTCTGCGAGGAGTGCTTCGGTCTTCTCGATCTGGACTGGAAGCAGTATGTGAAGCACGATGCACGCTACGAGCGCCCGAGCGAGGTGGAGTTGCTTATCGGCGACCCTGCCAAGCTCAAGAAGCAGATCGGCTGGGAACCGAAGGTGAAGTTTAAGGAACTCGTCCGCATCATGACAGAGGCAGATCTCGAAGTGGCGCGCCGCGAGTTGGCCTACCAGAACACCGGAATCGGTAACGGCTTGGGCGTCACCCCTCCGTAAAATCAGGATGAATTCCTCCGCCAAGATCCACATCGCCGGACACGGCGGCATGGTTGGTTCCGCCATCGTCCGAGCCCTCCGTGCCAGCGGCCATGACAACCTGCTGTTGTGCACCCGCAAGGAACTGGATCTCTGCGACGCTGTGGCCGTCCGTGACTTCTACGCGAAGGAAAAACCTGAGGTCGTCATCGTAGCCGCGGCCCGCGTCGGCGGAATCTATGCGAACAACACTTATCCCGCCGAGTTCCTCCACGAGAACCTGGCGATCGCTCACAATACCATCCACGCTTCATGGCAGCAGGGTGTGAAGCGCCTCCTTTTCCTGGGAAGTTCCTGCATCTATCCGCGCGAGGCACCGCAGCCGATGACTGAGGAATGTCTGCTGACTTCCCCGCTCGAGCCGACCAACGAGGCTTACGCGATCGCCAAGATCACCGGGTTGAAGCTCTGCCAATACTACCGCAAACAATACGGAGTACTCTTTCACTCGGCCATGCCGACCAATCTCTACGGACCCGGTGACAATTACCATCCGGAGAACTCGCATGTACTCCCCGCCCTCATCCGACGTTTTCACGAGGCCGTGCTGAGCGGGGCTCAGACTGTGACGCTCTGGGGTACCGGTATCGCCCGACGTGAGTTCCTTCATGCCGATGATTTGGCAATGGGGCTTCTGGCCGGTCTCGGGATGGAGAATCCCCCGGACTGGATCAATGTCGGCTATGGCAGCGATGTCACGATCCGTGAGGCTGCAGAGCTTATCGCCAAGGTCACGGGCTTTACCGGGGAGCTTGCCTGGGATTCCAGCAAGCCGGACGGCACCCTTCGCAAGCTGATGGATAGCTCCAAGCTGCTCGCGACTGGATGGCGTCCGAAATACGATCTCGAGACCGGGTTAAGGCACGCCTACGCGGACTTTCTGGCGAACCAATCCTCCGGACATCTCCGGGAGCTTTAGTTCCCAGCTGCCGGATTCCCTAGGCCCCGCTTGCCGATAGCCGATCTCCGAAACTACCCAGCCCAGTGGAACTCGACCGAGGCGTCGACTTCCGGAGACAGGCTCTGCTTCACCGGGCAGGCCTTCGCGGCATTCTCGAGCAAAGTGCGCTGTGGGTGATCGGAGGGTAGGGGAATAGTCATCATGGACTTGAGGCCGATGATGCGGCGGGGCAGGTCGGAACTCATCTCCTTGCCGATTGTAACGGTGGCACCTTTCAGATCGATGCCATGACGCCCTGCGGCGATCCCCATGACGGTCATCATGCAGTTGGCGACAGCCGTGGCGACAAGATCCGTTGGTGAAAAACTCTCTCCCTTACCATGGTTATCGACAGGGGCATCGGTGATCAGCTTGATGCCCGAGGGACCATGGGTGGCGGTGCAGCGGAGACCG
>CAIPWR010000045.1 GCA_903868795.1 uncultured Spartobacteria bacterium
TCAAGAGAAGGACACCAATGGGGGAGTCTGGGTAACTGCCGACTGGAGCATGCCAAACGGCGAGGAGCTTCTCCTCCTGCCGGGCACCAGCAGTATCGGACTACGTCTGCCACTTCACCGACTCGCGCCCGGCACTCTCTCATGCGCCCTCACGGCGGAGATACGCGATGGCGCACTCTCCCTCTTCCTGCCGCCACTCCCGGATGCCGCATCATTTGCCGAACTGCTGGCCGTCATCGAGGCAACTGCTGTCGCCTTAAAATCCCCTCCCCTCACGCTCGAGGGATATCCTCCTCCCCATGAGGAGGGATGGGAGAGCCTTTCTGTAATTCCCGATCCGGGTGTCATCGAGGTGAATCTACCGCCTGCCGCTGATTGGGATTCCATGGAGTCCACGGTCAGAGCGCTTTATGCCGCCGCTGAAAAAGTGGGTCTCAAGGGGACGCGCCTCCTCCCCTCAGAAGAAGTCGTTCCCACCGGCGGGGGAGGCCACTTGGTTCTTGGCGGTGAATCTTTGGAGAGCAACCCGTTCCTCCTCAAGCCGGCGATGCTTTCCAGCTTCCTACGATTCATCCAGCGTCACCCGTCGCTCTCCTATCTCTTCAGCGGCCGCTTCATGGGGCCATCCTCCCAGGCTCCGCGGATCGATGAGAGCTTCTTTGAAATTCCCCGAGAGCTGGAACGAGCTCTCCGATCGATCGAGCGGATGGATGCTCCCGCCAACCCGGCACTGATTGATGCAACCCTCCGAAATCTTCTTCTCGACCTTCATGGCAATACTCACAAGGCGGAGGTCAGCATCGACAAGTTTTTCAATCCCTTCATGCCGAACGGACAGCTTGGCCTCGTGGAGTTTCGATCCATCGAGATGAGTCCCGATGCTCCTTCCTTTCTAGCCATCCATGCCCTCTGGCGAGCCATTGCAGCATCCTTTGCCTCAGTTCCCTATACGGAGCCATTGATCGACTGGCAGGGGAAACTGCATGATCATTTCCTCCTCCCCTCGATGCTGGAGGAGAATCTGAAAGAAGTGCTCCAGCACCTGAAGCGCCACGGATTCGGCTTTGAGATGGCCATGTTCCGCCCTCACGTGGATTTCCGTTTTCCGATCCTTGCCGAAGAGATGTTCTATGAGACGAGCTGGAGTGTCAGGAGAGCCGCGGAACCGTGGCCACTTCTTGGAGAACAGCCTTCGCCCTCGGGAGGTCTCGTGCGCTGCGTCGACTCCTCGACGGAACGACTGGAACTCGCAGTCCAAGGCGAGAAGCCCCCTTCCATCTGGATTAACGGACGCCCACTTCCCTTGGCGCGTCATCACGACAAAAGATGGGTCGGGGCCATTCGATTCCGTACTCTCGCTCTCCCAACATCACTCCACCCTCTCGTAGGGCCACATATCCCGCTGGAGATTCTCTTTCTTGATCCGGAATCCGGGAAAAAGTGCGCGTGGCACTACTCTCCCTTTGGATTCGATCAGAAAGAAAGAAGCACGAGACTCAAGCCGCTTAAATCATCCATCAAAGGGCCTGCAGCTTCATTATCTCCCGATCAACAAAATGGGAAACAGATCACCCTGGATCTAATGGACGAGCAGTTTGGAAATTAGACCGCCTGGTCGCCGATCTCGCCCGTGCGGATACGGATCGCATTTTCCACAGGGAGGACGAAGACCTTGCCGTCACCGATCTTGCCGGTCTTTGCTGCTTCCACGATTGCCTTGATTGCGGCATCGACGGCAGCATCGGCCACAACGAGCTCCAGCTTGATCTTGGGAAGGAAGTCCACCGTGTACTCGCTGCCGCGATAGATTTCGGTGTGCCCCTTCTGGCGACCGAACCCTTTCACCTCGGTAACCGTCATCCCTTCGATCCCAAGCTCGCTGAGGGCATCTTTTACTTCCTCGATTTTGAACGGCTTAATGATTGCTTCGATTTTTTTCATGGGTCGGGATGGTTAAAAATAGGGGGATGGTTCTTATTGGTCGCTGTTGGCTTTATCTTTCCTGATCATCAGCGTCAATAACGGGTCTCCCCAAAGACAAAAAAGGCGGAGACCGAGGTCTCCGCCTTTTCGTGCTTAGTGCCGTGATCCTCTGATCAGTCCGTCTGATTAAACCGCTTTGTCGCCGGTCTCGTCGGTACGAATGCGGATGGCATTCTCAACGGGCAGGATGAAGACCTTGCCGTCTCCGATCTTGCCGGTCTTGGCTGTCTTGACGATGGCCGCAACCGCCCCTTCCAGAGCGCCGTCGGCGACAACAAGCTCGATCTTGATTTTGGGAAGGAAGTCCACCGTGTACTCGCTTCCGCGGTAGATCTCGGTGTGTCCCTTCTGGCGACCGAAGCCCTTGACCTCGGACACCGTCATTCCCTCGATCCCCAGTTCGTGGAGGGCATCTTTGACTTCCTCGAGCTTGAAGGGCTTGATGATTGCTTCGATTTTTTTCATGGGTGTTGGTGATGTTGGATTTAGCCGTCGTGGATTAGTGGTTGTAGCCCTCCTCACCGTGATCGGTGATGTCGAGACCCTGGTGTTCCGCCTCGACCGAAGGACGGAGACCGATGACAAGCTTCACGAGGAAGCCGAGGATCAGCGTTCCGACCACCGCAAGGGCGATCGTGATGCCTGCAGCCTGGGCTTGGGCGACGACCAGCGTGTGGTTGGTGATGGCGGTGATGAGACCGTTCTGCATGGCGGCATTGGCAGGTGTGCCGGCCGAGACAGCCTGCAGGTTACCATTGACGGTCGGATCGACCAGGATACCAGTGAGCAGGGCTCCGCAGGTACCACCGATACCATGGACGCCGAAGGTGTCCAGGGCGTCATCGTACTTGAAAATGTTCTTCACGACCGTGCACATGATGAAGGGCACGACACCGGCGACCACGCCGATGATGACTGCTCCCGTGGTGTTCACGAAACCGCAGGCAGGAGTAATAACCACAAGACCGGCGACAGCACCGGAGCAGAATCCTAGAACACTGGGCTTGCCCTTGAAGATCCACTCAAGCAGGGGCCAGGTGAGGGCGCCGATGGCGGTTGCGAGCGTGGTGGTGGTGAAGGCATTGGCGGCCACTACGTCGGCGGCAACGGCACTGCCTGCATTGAATCCGTACCAGCCGACCCAAAGGAGGGCGGTTCCGATGAAGGTCAGAACCAGGCTGTGAGGAGGCATGGGCTCCTTGCCGTGTCCAACACGCTTGCCAAGGATCAGGCAGAGGATGAGGGCCGTCCAACCCGAGGACATGTGAACCACGGTACCGCCAGCAAAGTCGATCGCTGGGATCTTGGCAGCGGCGTTCCAAACACCGTTCATGTAACCGGTGGCTCCCCAGACCATGTGGGCGAGAGGGAAGTAAACGATGAACATCCAGCCGAGGACGAAGGCCATGACCGCGGAGAACTTCATGCGCTCAGCCGTGGCACCGAAGATCAGGGCGGGAGTGATGATCGCAAAGGTCAGCTGGAAGATCGCATAGACATTCTGGGAGACCCAGAAAGCGTAGTTGTTGTTCGGCACGGAAGTGATTCCCTTGAAGAAGAAAAACTCCGTTCCTCCAAAGATATAACCCAAGGGAGTCGGCCCCGTGGATGGTGTAAAATTCGTTCCGAAGACAAGGCTGTAACCGAAGGCCCACCAGAGGAGGGAGACCAAGGCGGTGATGCCGAAACACATCGCAATGATGGAGAGGATGTTCTTCGATCGGACCAGACCTCCGTAGAAGAGGGCCAGACCGGGAAGGGTCATCATCAACACGAAGGCCGCAGAGACCATCATCCAAGCGTTGTGACCTGGATCGGACTCGTAGGTGATGCCGGTCGGAGTCGGATCACTGTTGCTGTGAGCAGCCTCGAGGAAAGCAACCTGATTGGTCAGTGATGCCGAACTGAATGCGTTCGTATTCGCCGGATAAGGTGTCGGGGCTGCTGCTGGTGCCGCGGCCGCAGGAGCCGCTGCTGCCGGGGCATTGGTATCCGCGTGGAGGGTGGAGGTAACGGCGCCGAGCATTGCCAGGGAGGCGATGGCCGCGAGCAACCGGACCTTGGAGGTTGGTGTTTTTATCATTGGGTTGGTGTTGTTTTGTGGCGCCCGTTAAGGAGCGGTAGGGATGGATAAGCAACCTCCGTGCCAACATTTGCTGACTTGCTCTTTTCAGTTTTGGCGGCAGTGCCACTCAGTCGCCGTATGATGGAGATAGGGGTTCCATCGCGTGCCTTCCCAAAACTGAAAATCCCTTCGCCATAAGAGAGATACAAGATTTTCAAAGAACAACTGTCTATTTTTGACCTCTTTTTAGAAAAATTAGATTTTTGGCTATTTTTGGCCACCTGAAAGGAGCGCGAGGTTTCCTAAAGCAGTTCCTTAAGTCGCGCGGCGGCGCTCCTGCCGATCACAAGTGGTTCAGGAACTCCCTCAAAGAAAAGCTCGGTCTCGTCGCGGGAAACCCACTTTGTTTTCTGCAGAGCGGATAGGCGAATGATATGTGAACGACCAATCCGGTAAAAGCCCTCCTCCGAGAGCAACGACCCCCATTCGGCCAGGCTCCTACGGAAGACAGCTGCCGTCCCTACGCCCCTCATCATGACACGGCTGTAGTTCTGCATTCCCTCGATCCATCGAATCGACTCCAGAGGGACGACGTGCATTTCCTTGTTCCTGACAACCGGAGCCGGGATCAACGTCTCTTGATCGCTCGGTGTGGCCTTTTCCACAACGCTGCCATGCTGTTTCAGGAACCGCTCCACCGTTTTCTCCAGACGGCCGGGAGCGACCGGCTTCACAAGATAATCGAGCACGCCGAACTCAAAGGCTTGTGCGGCGTACTCCTCATGCGCCGTCACGAAGATCACCTGTGTCGTTTTTGGGATACAGGGAAGGAGTTGCATTCCTGTTCCCCCAGGCATCTCCACATCCAGGAAGATCAGGTCAGGAACCTGAACACCCTCCCTCTGGAGAAATGCCTTGGCCATGGAGACGCTCTGCATTGACCCAATCACCTGGAGCATCGGATGCTCTGCAAGGAGCTGGGTCAACCGCTGGTTTGCGGCCGACTCATCATCCACGAGCAGGGCTGTGAAGCGCGTGTGCAGCATTGGGGGGGAGAAATCAGGTTGCTTCGATGGCTTGTTTCTCAATGGTTGCCACGTCCTGAATGGGAACCCGGATCTCGACCTTTACCCATGCGGGCTCCTTCTTGATCTGGAGAGTAGAACCCACCCCGAGCAGTAGGACGAGGCGCTTGCGCAGATTCGTCAGGCCCGTACCCAGGAATTGCAGACCCCCGGGTTGCTCAGGTTCCTTCCGTTGTTCAGGGCGCCATCGGCCCGTATTGGCGACCGAAATCAAGAGAGAGCACTCCTCCCCCTCACGAACCACTACTGCCTTAACCTCCACACGCAGCGGCATCGCACTTGTGAGCGGTCCGTACTTGAAGGCATTCTCCAGCAAGGGCTGAATCAACATGGGGGGTACCAGAAGAGATCTGGCAGCTATGTCGCATTCGATGGAGCATTCCAGGTCGGCTCCGAAACGAATCCGCTGAACGGCGAGATAATCCTCCAGAGCCCCCAGCTCCCGATCTAGCGGCTCCAGATTTTGAGAATCGGCAAGCGAGAAGCGGAGATAATCCGCCAAGTGCTGGGTCATCTTCTGGGCCTCCTGATTCTGTTCCTTGGCCAGAAGAGTATTGAGAGAGTTGAACAGGAAGTGAGGATTGAGCTGGGCCTTGAGCTGCTTTAGCTCGCTCTCCCGGGCCGCTCCACGTGCAAACTCCACTGCCAATGCCTGCTCATGAGATTCCTCCATCTTCTCAAGTCCGAAATAAATCCCGTCCCAAAAAAAGAACATCACGAACCTGACCATTCCCATGCGCAAAAACTGATTTTCTTCCAGAGAATCATGGATGTGTAGCAAGCTCGGGGCATACATCCAGAAGAGCGTACCGATCAGCCATGCCATCAGAGTGAGCACAATGATCAGCATCACCTTCTGCCAGGAGCGGCTCTTTGCCACTAAAGGTAATTGATAGCATCGGCTCAGGCCATAGGTGAGGATGAAGCCGGTACCGACCCGCGAGGTCACCGTCTGCCAAGCAGACTCCATCGGGTGAAAGGTCTTGATGAGAATCATCATCACCAGACCAATCGCTAGCCAGAAGGCAATCTGGAAGAACCAGAAGTTCCACTTGATCCTTCCTCCATCAGTGGCGTGGATTTTAGGCATCGATTGAAAAACTCTCCATGAAGAAGGCTACAGCAAGCGGCGGAACAAACCAGACGAGAAACGTCCGCGTCTGCCGCTCAGAGCATCCTGAATAGGAGTGATATCTGCTTCTATGGTGAAAAGATGTCCGCGCAGAGCAATCACTCCTGTTTGACAAACTGTTCGGCAAGAAGCTTACGGACTTGATGAAAGAGACTCGTCACCTGAGCGAGTTGCTTCGAGTCGAGTCCTCCCTGGGTAGTGACAAGAAGTTGGATCCGGTAGTTGATAGATCCTGGTGAATCATTCTCCGGGTCACTAAGCCTGTGCATGAGTCGCTCCGGAAGCCCTCCCTCGAAGGCCCTTCCTTGGGAATCATAGACTGCCCGCCTGCCTGATTCATCAAGCCACTTCCCTCCCTCGTTCACCGTGCTGTAGAAGAGTGTTCCCTTCAGACCATCCTCTTTTGAGAGGATAACCTTCATTTCAGGAACGCTCTGGGGCCCTTCCCCGTCATGCTGGAGCTTGCTCTCCTCGACTATCCAGCCTGCTCCCCTGTAGCAAATCCGCACGTCATGATAATCGAAGAAGGGGTAATCGAGCGAGACCGTCGCAACGAGACCTTTTGTTTCATACCGCCAGATATGCGAGTAGACACCATCCTCGAAAGCCGTCTTCTTGGGCATCGGGTTGAGATCAGAGTGGAGAATCCAGCCCTCAATATCAGTAGGGAGGGAGAATCTTGCGGATCCATTCATTCCGGTTGGGTTAATGCGTCGCTCGTGCACCGCCTTGGCGGAAAAGTGCCAGCATTGGTAAAGCTGCCCCAAGCAGAGCACGGCGAGGTATCCGGCGATAACCCGTAGGATTGGTGAAAATGAGTGGCCAGCCAGCAACTCCTTCATGGAGAGGGCTCCGGAGGATTGCGAAGGGAGCGCAGCAGGGACACTTCCACCCTTGGCGCCGGAGAGTTTTGCCAGCAGGGCATCCGCAGCGACGATGAAGACCAGATACGAGGCGGTCAGCACCAGTCCGAGCGTCTCGTGACGCCATCCGGAGAAGAGATCGATGCGGAAGTTGAAAAGCAGCCACGCACCCGAAGTGATGCGGATGAGGTTACCGAAGAGAACACACCCGATGGTCATCACATAGAGCGGCAGGAGGAAGAGGAGGGAACGCCGGCGCCAGAGCACATAGAAGACACAGGCCGCCGTCATGAAGAGCACCGAGTTGATTCCGCTGCAGGCTTCCTCCACAAGCAGGCGCTGGCCGGGGATTTCCAGAATGTTCCCGGTGCGCAGGTGAGGAATGGCGAGCAGATCGAGAACCCTGCTGCTGCCGGCCACAGCCCACTGCTGGAGAGCGAGGGCAAGCCGCGCATCGAGCTTGAGGGGAGGTGGGATCACCGTGAAGAGCATGATCCACGCCGGCGTCAGGGCGCGGGCAAGTGGTTGTCCACCGAGCCACCATGCCGTCCCTGCCAGTGCTATGAGAACGGCCCCGACACCCAACCATGGCGACCAGAGCCATGTCGCAAACGTGAGGAGTGCTAGGGCTAAAAGCGTCAGGCTTGCCGTGATCCAGGACGTGCCTTCCACGAGGGGACGAGGCACCTCCCTGGCGCCGCGCCACGCAAGGAACGCCGCGCCGAGCAGCGACAGCGGGAAGAACTGGTGAACCTCATACCTCCAGAGATTCGCGAAGAACTTGAAAAGCAACGGCCCGAACCCGATCAGGAACAGCGTCGGCAACACCCAGAAGGGGAGCTGTTTGAAACGATCGGGGTTGAGCGACTTCCGCGAGGGTTGGGATTCTGCTGTGCTCATCAGTGAGGAGTCGGGCTGTTGGTGGCGGAGTGAGTTTCTGACGAAGTGGAGCCCTTTGGACCTGCTGGCACAGCATCTTTCACCCCACTTTTTTCCGTATTCGCTGCCGCAAATGCCTCCTTGAGCAACGCAGATTCCTGCAAACTCAGGAGATCCATCCTGCCGCCAGAAAGCAGGCCTGCTGCTTTTTTCTGATCACCATAGGCAGCCATTGCCATCGCCAGTACCGCCATTTGGTCGGGGGGAAGCCTCATTGCATCGACATCGGTCTCGATATTTTCCATAACCCCCAGAGCTTTGGCACTTTCTCCGCTCTTCATGAGGGCCAGGGCTTCGGTGACACGGAAGGCAAATTCATTCGGATTCGCCTCCATGCGACTCTTCACTTTCCCAAGATCAACCTGCTGATTCATCAGCAGGCGCGTGTGATCCAGATCATCCTCGAGAGCAAGACTCCCCGCCAGCGAAGGTGAGGCGGAGGCCAGCTCCAGAACCCTCAGCAGCTTCGCCGAATCACGCTGACTCCTGATTCCCTGCTTCACCGCGGTGAGCGTCGCCTGTGCCTTGGCCGGATCAGCCAGCAACATTGCATACCCCTTCTCGAAGAGCTCCTGCTCTCCGTCCGCACTCAGGATAATCAGTGTCTGCAAGCGCTCGGGATCACCGGTGCCGTGAACCACATGATCCTCATAGGCTTTCTGGAAGGCCTCCTCACCCTTCGCGCTCTCCCCACTCCTCTTGAGTTCTTCCGCGCGGAAGAGATCCCTGAGATGGGGGGGGAGAGGATTGGAGGGGAGCGAGAGAGCCGCCAGCAACTCCGCATCACGACCGGTTATCCGCATCACCTGCATCCAGAGAGTGAAGGCCTGGACATTCTTGAGGGCCTCCTCGCTCGTGATCAGTCCGGCGGCGGTCGTCGGATCCCGCAGCTCCATCAGCAAGCGCATTGCGGCCAACCGCTGCTCGAGCGGTGCGGATTTGACGCGGGTGATCATGGCCGCGACAACCGCTCCCTTCTGTGCGGGGTCGGCTTGGATGGAGGCGGCATCGGAAAAGAGAAGGAGTTCCGGAGTCACTTTCGGGTGTTCGCGGAGCTTCCTGATCCACGCCGTGCTCTCGGCGGTCGGAACCACTCCCGATCGCAACGCCATGGCCAGCGATTCGGGGCCAAGCGGCGTCTCACGACTGCCGAGTTCCCGGAGAAGAACCAGCACCTCGGCGCGGTTCTTCGCCAGCTGATCGGGGGAAGCCGCCCCCATCCGGGTCATCAGCAGCTGGACCAGATCCCTCCGGGCCATATCGCCCGGATGATTCTTATCACTGGCGTCCTCCTGAATAGCGACACGGAGCTGCTCTGCCGCTGCGTCGGGCTGCTTTCGAAGTGAGAGCAGATCGGCACGGACCAGATGTCCAAGCAGGGGATTGTTCTTCGAGGCTGCCTCGGCAAGTCGATCTGCCAGCGCCGGATCACCCTGCCGCTCAGCCGTCACCGCATAGGGGCGAAGATCCGCCAGGGACATCTTGCCACTGCGGGCCAGCTGACTGTAGGCGGAGAGACTCTCGCTGGATTCACCCTGGACCTGCATCAGACGGGCTTGCAGACGGAGCGCCACGGGATTCGACGGAAAGAGTCTCAGGGCGGTCTCCAGACTCATCCGGGCCTCCTTCACCTTATTCTCCTGCAGATAGGAGAGGGCCATGGTGGTCAAGCGTTGTGACTGCACCTTACGCAGCTGACGATAGCCGTAATAAAGACCGCTCAGCGTTATGAGGATCACCAGAACGATCAGCAACGTACGTCGCCAGTGGATCAGCCACTGCGGCTTCTTCCAAGGCTCTTTAGGAACGGAGGGAGTGCTGCCCCGGACGCTGCGGGAAGAGCTCCATCCCCTGCTACTGCGGCGACGCCCCGATGAGGAAGAGGACGAGGAGTCGGATGAAGAGGGCTCGGAAGACATGACCGTAGAAAATTTAACCGAAACCAACCACCGGAGGACCAAAATGTGACGAATCGGGCAAAAACGGTGACGAACTGGTCAGGAGGGGTAAAAAAGGCTCTCAGGCGGAAGACTGTGAGACCGTTAGGGAAGCGCTGATTAAACCCGAACTCCGAAATTGAAAGAGATGAGTTGGTGCAAGATGTTGGCCAATAGGAGTTGCGGAAATTCGAGGTTGTATCGATTGATACAGACGAGAATTGACAAGACTTCTATGTGTTCAAGAGATTGCATCAAACCCCTCAAGTCAATTTCGGAGTCCGGGTTAAACCCAAAAAATGCATTTGATGTTGGAAGCCTGCACCAGATACGACGATCGATATTTCCAAGAGCAGAGATACCCAAAGAATGGCTCTCCGCTATTTGGAGTGGGTTGATGAGGGGATACCCTACTGGAGGACTCGGAGCCCGTTTTCGCCAGAAGAGGAGAAGGGGAAGGTATTTATCTGGAACTCAAGAACTCAGGAAGGGTGAAGAGGCATGAGGCCAAACCCCAACCCGTGGCCGGGTTTTTCGGCTCGATGCCTGTGTTATTCTCTCTTGTAGAGACCCTCTCTATCTGGCCACACGACTTTCCAGGGGTCGGATTCTATGTCCAAGGTTCAATCAACCCTCTTATCTCCCTCATTTCTTGAGTTCTTGAGTTCCAGATTCATTTCGCGCCTGCTTTGTCTCCACCCACTAGAAACAGCGAGATACCCAAAGAATTAATAGGAAACTCAGATGCAACGGCAGGGCGGCACCGTCCGCCGGGAGGCGGATGCCGCTAACCAAGTCCGTGGGAACCGACGTGGAAGATTGCAGATCTCACTCTCACCAGAATCCCCACTGGCGTGTGGCACAAATGTAGAGACCGAGTCCCAGATTCGCGGCGGTATGGGCGACGACACAGGCCGCAAGGCTCTTGGTACGAATGGCCACCAGATTAAACAAGATGCCGGTCAGGAAAGCTGCGGGCCAGTCGGGAGGGGAATGAATCATGGTGAAGGCAACCACCACGGCCCAAAAACTGAATCGGGAACTGCTCCCGAAGGGTATCTTCGTGAAATCCTCGTTCACCAGGTAACGCAGCAGAAAGCCGCGCCAGAAAAGTTCCTCCACGAGCGGCACCACCAGCACAAGCCGGACAAAGCGGGCCGAAAGCATCCACGTCGTCAAACCCTCGACCACTCCGGGATTGAATCCATCAACTCGTTTTGGCTGATGGAACAGCTCCTGTGGCGCGACCCAGAGCCCCAGCACCACAAGTCCCACTACCGCGCCGACCAGCAGATTACCCCCTGTGGTTTTGCTGAAATCATAGCTCCGCCGGAACCAGATCAATGCTCCGGCGCAGAGGATGCTCTGACCCGGATAGATCCAATACATCGGATCGAGAGCCACTCCACAGAACGTGTCGATCCTGAGGGCCTTGGCCGCGGAGACAGCAACCAGCCCTGCCATGAAAAGCACGAAGGGGAGTGTGTATGCGAGCAGTTCCCTGCGGGTGGTAGTCATCATCTCTGGCTATCAGCCGACACTCGAAGAGAGAACTTTTTACGGTTCAGAGCGAGGATCACGGGGGTCATGGATGAACCTTAACAGAAAACAGATTTCCCGGCACGATCCGCACAAAAAGCCCGCTCCGTGCGGGAAAAGGATGAAGTCCGAGTGTTCCCGCTGTGGCGCAGAGACGCAGCGGGGAATCAAGGGGGGAGAAGTGAGGCTGTTAGGCTGAAGGCTGTTAGGCTGTTAGGAAGATGCAGTCCCAAGTCGGTGGGATCGGACGCGGAGGAGGCAGCAGTCCGAGTTCTCCCGCAGGGGCGCAGAGGCGCGGAGATGGATCTTGAAGTAACTGACCAAAACAAAAAACCCGCCTCCCTTTGCAGGAAGACGGGTTTCTTTAGAGTCTTGGGATTGAACCTCAGACCTAGTGCCTAGAGACTAAACACCTAGAGTCTTTTCTCCCCGTTAGGCCGCGAGAGCCAGGGAGGCTTCCTTGCGGCGCTTCACGATCACGAATCCTGCGATGCCAGCAACAAGGAGCAGGGAAGCGGCAACCTGGGAGGGTTCGGGAACTGCGGCGGTGTCTTGTACAGCTGACAGATAATAAGGCACAAGATTTGCATTCACAAAACTAAATGGCCATTCCGTACCTTTATTAGCACCAACCCCTAATGTCCTAGCATCCCAATCGAAATTACCATTTGTACCGTCAGATATTTTAAAATCGGTGAGAACGCTAGTACCATCATTTTTATTGATAAGAGTCCCCAGCGGATTAAATGATGTAGCGGCTTGGAACACAAACTCGGCCCCATAATCATAACCGGTTCCAGATCCTGGAGTGACGGTATAAGTACCATTTACCAAAGGATCTCCAGTTATCGTATAGGTCAATGAAGTGCCATTTCCAACATACCCAAAGAATTTGTCTCCTACTGGAGATGCCGCAAACTGTTCCAGCGCACTTGCTACAGCACTACTCAAAACAAGTTGGCCTGTTAGATCGATGTCACCTTGTTTAAAACCAAAATTATAGACTAGTGAGGCTTTCGCAGATCCTGCGAATGAGGTGAGTCCTGCGGCGAGCACAAGAGCGAGCAAGGTTTTTTTCATGGGGCTGGCTTTTTGTTTTTGAGCATTTTGAGTTAAGAGGCGCCTGACACAATAGGTTGTCTAAGCAATTCCTGTCGTCCTACTCAACCGAAATCACTCTCCGAAAGCCCAAAATGTGACGAACTGGGCAAAAACGATGATGAGTAGGTCAGGGGGCCGGGAAAAAGGCCATTAGGCTGAAGACTGTTAGACTGTTAGGAAGATTCAGAGGAACCAAGGGCGGTATGCGGAAAAGGCGCATAGTGCAATGGGGGGATCGGCTATCGGCTATAGGTAATGGGGCCGAAATGTAGCGTCACAAAATGCACAAGTCGCAAAGGAAGTTGTTTGGTCGAGGATCGACCACGAAGACTCTGCGCTTCTTGAATGGTGCGTGACGATCGGACGACTCTTGGCCTCCGGCTTATCCTTTTTTGAGGTTCCAAGGATTTAGGACAGGAATCCCACAATGACGGAAATCATCGGTATTACGAGTGACAAGGGTCAGCCCGTGACAGCGCGCCGTGGCCGCTATCAGACTATCCATGGCAGGCAATCGATGTCCGGCTGTCTCAGCATCGGCCTGGAGGGTGGCCCACACACTCATTTCATCCTCTCCCAGCGTGAGGAGGCGCTCTTCAAAGGCAGGCAATAACTCTCCTGTAAACCAAGCCTCCAGTTCCTGACGCTTTTTCCCGCGGGGCAGAAGGAGGATCCCTTTCCGAATTTCTGCCGTGGAAATCACGCTGATATAGCAGGAACCGGAAGATCGATGGGAAAGCCACTCTGATACACCGGCATCCGGTTTCGGCCTCGTCGCCTCGCTGAGGACATTTGTATCCAGAAGATAGTTCACCATGCGATCGCGGGTGCTCAAAGGACCACCTTGCGGGGAAGATCCTTGCTACGGCTGATCTGGAGTTCGTTTAAGTCAACGGGGCAGGCCCTGAGGACCTCCCAGAGAGGGCGCTTGGAAGCAGTCCTTTCCTGCCAATCATCTGCACTCACAATGACGACAAAGGGCTTTCCGTGTTTCGTCACGAGCTGAGGTGTGCCTTTTGCAGCTCTTCCTGCAACAAAGGAAAAACGCTGTTTAGCCGTTTGGAGTTGATGGGAGACCATAAGAAGAATCTGCGTTAATCTGTCCACTCTGTCCAGAAGATGTTGTGCCAACCCCTGCAGGAAGTTCCTTTAAGGAATCGCTGAATAAATCCCATGATGGCCCTTGAAAAAGCCCGCTGTCCGAGTTCTCCCGCAGGGGCGCAGAGACGCAGCGGGGAATCAAGAAGAGGAAGGGGGGGAAGTGAGACTGTTAGGCTGAAGACTGTTAGGAAGATTGAGAAGGCGAGAAGCGGATGGGCAAGGGTCAGAGAAACCGAAACTCGATTTTTCCCGCTGTGGCACAGGGGCGCGGAGATGGATCTTGAAGTAACTGACCAAAACAACAAATCCTGCAATGCCAGCGGCGAGAAGCAGGGAATCAACTCTCCAGAAGAGACTCCAAGTCACTTAGAAGTTGAGGCAGCGATTCCTCAATAATTCCCCACACGATCCTGTCCTCCACGGTGTCATAGCAGTGAGCCAAAATGTTTCGGAAGGAGATGATCTGGCGGTAGTTTGGAATGGAATCCACGAGTTCGGGATCCAGCTTATAGGAGCGATTGAGAGCCTCACCGATGATCTCAAACAATCGCTCGACGGCCAAACGGGTCTTCTCATCCTCGGAATATTGCTCAAGAGACATTCCTGAGACGAAATTTAGGATCTCGCGCCCATGCTTCTGCGCATCCTCCAGATTGTCGCGAAGCTCAGGCTTCATAGACGACGACCCCCTGCTCCTTGATATTTCTCTTGAGTGAAGGGCGAGTGACACTACCGGGTGTCAGTAAATCAACTTGGGTGCCAATGACATCCTGCAACTCATGAAGCAGTCCGAAATAGTGATTGGCATATTCCGCAGGCGGCATCTCCTCAAAATCGACTAAAAGATCCAGATCACTCCCCACACTCGATTCTCCACGAGCCACGGAACCGAAGACCTTCATGCTCTTGATGGGATGTCGAGCGCATGGCCCAGCAAGGATTTCTTTGAGTTCGGCCAAAGACATGACTCTGTATAACGCGAAGGAAACGGAGGCGAAAGAGCAAATGCCGGATGGACTACCGGTAAGAGGGTGCAAAGTCCGTGAGAAAGGATTTTTTCCTATTCTCCATTTTGTGAATGATGTGCTCAGCCGAAGGCTGCTGTGGCTAAAACTCCTGAAGGGATTTGACCACATGATGCACAAAAGGCACAGGAGGGGTGGAAAAGTGAGGCTGTTAGGCTGAAGACTGTGAGACTGTTAGGAAGATGCAGAGGAGCTGTAGGTCAATCGTTGACCACGAACGGCACAAACGACACGAACGGGTGTTCAGCTATTCAACAGAACTCCCTGTTACCGCTATCTGGCGAGTTTCAGCCCCTGTGAAGCAAAATGCTTCATATCTCCGAGATTGTCCGTGGCGAGTGGGGCCTTGGCTATGATGGCGGCGGCGGCGATCATGGCGTCCATTCTAAGTGCCTTGCCACGAACGGCTTGATTGAACAGTTCGGCGGCAAGAACTGCCTGTTCCTCGTCAAAGGGAATCACCTCATCGATCAATGCCTTGATCCGAACCAACTGCTCCTCATCAAGCGGCCCGGTCAGGAACTCAGTCCAGACCACCGCACTGACGGAAAGCATTGTCCCCAAAGCAATCCACTTCTCCAGTCTGCGAATCGATGCCTCCTCACCGCAGGAGAGGGCGATCAGGAAATTCGTGTCGAGGTGGTATGTTTCCATTTGGAGGCGCTACGGCGGTCGGCGTTCTCGCGGGAGATGCGGACGTCGGCCTTCCACTCCTGGGCCTTGACGCGGGAAAGGCGGTGTTTTCGAAGCCAATCGATGGCCTCGAGCTTCGCATTTCCTGGAGCAGAGAAAGTAGCGCGCTCCTGATGAAGCCGCTCGTCAATGACGCGGCGTAGTGCGGCCGACTTCGCCACACCCCAGAACTTGGCCAGCAACCGGAGGTTTCGCGTCGTCTCGGCGGTCAGACTATAAGTCGCCTTGATGTTTGTTATGGCCATAACTTCAACGTACCGAGCCATGACTCGGAGTCAAGTCCATCCCTACGGGAAAAGGATGCAGTCCGAGTATTCCCGCTGTGGCGCAGACGCAGAGGGAGAATCAAGAGGGGGGGAAGTGAGGCTGTTAGGCTGAAGACTGTGAGACTGTTAGGAAGATGCAGAAGGCAGAGAGCCGGATGACATCCCTTATGAAGAATTTGGCCACAACATCGAATGCTGGGAAGCATGATGAAGCCATTGAAAAAGCCCGCAAGGTGAGGCCATCGGGAGATAGCGAAGCAAGATGCACAAAAGGCACAGGAGGGGGGAACCAAGTCCGTGGGAACGGACGCGGTAGATCACGCAGTCGCGTGACCCGCAGGGCACCACGGCTTTGCGGGAGCAAAGTGGTGTCAAAAAGAAGTCCCGAACAAACAAACAACCCGCCCCCCTTGTCAGGAATACGGAAAAAGTATTCAAAGTATACTTTAATGGTATTTCAGCTTGATTTATTAGGGTCGTACACGAGAGTGCACTCGTGATCTTTGAGTTCGATCAGGCCAAAAGCACCAGCAACAAGATCAAGCACGGCATGGATTTTGTGGAGGCGCAGCAGCTCTGGAACTCCGAGCGCATTGAGATCGCCGTAACAATTGTCTCCGGGGAGCCTCGCTTCGCGGTGATTGGCACGATCAGGGAGCGCTTTTACACCATCATCATCACTTACCGCGGGTCCTCCATCCGGATTATTAGCGCCAGACCAAGCCGTCCCAACGAAAAACAACTCTATGAAAAAAAATAAGACACGAATCCCAATCCGTAACCTGACTGCGGAACAATTCGATGCCATGGCCGACTCGGGAGCCGACATCCTCGATCACCTGGATCTCTCCACGGTTCAGCGCTTCTCTGCCAACGAGGAGCGACTTGACCTCACTCCCACCAAGGTGAATATCGACTTCCCTCGTTGGATGGTCGAAAGCCTCGATCATGCCTCCGATCGAGTCGGTGTGCCCCGCCAAAGCCTTATCAAGATGTGGCTCGCCGAGAGACTTCAGAAAGCCTGAGGGGGGAGAAAAAAGATGAAGAATTTGGCCACAACATCGAATACTGGGAAGCATGATGGTGCCTTTGAAAGCCTACAGTCCGAGTTATCCCGCAGAGGCGCAGAGGCGCGGAGATGGATCTTGAAGTAACTGACCAAAACAAAAAACCCGCCACCCTTTGCAGGAAGACGGGTTTCTTTAGAGTGATGGGATTGCGCCTAGGGTCTAGAGTCTCAACACCTAGAGCCTTTTCTCTCCGTTAGGCCGCGAGGGCTTTCTCTTTAACGGGCCACTCTGGGCGATGGGTTAACAAACGTCAGCTTGCCATGGAGTCCCTGAACCAATGGAAGGCCCAGTCGGGCATTCTCTGCACGAAGCTGTCGATCGACGCGCTTGAAAGCACGCTTTGCCGAGAGGATGAAATCGTTCTCTGTTTTCTTAACAGGTTTTTTCACTACAGAAAGATAGCTTTTAGCTCATGAACAGAGCAAGTCTGGGATTCAGCCATCAGCGTGGGAGGGGTGGTCTGGCTATCCCATGCCCCCCATCGGTCGGCTAGAGGCGCATAGAGTTTGACGAGATTCGCGAGGCTTCGGTGAAATCGGCGACGGATATCTGTTGCCGGGACGTCATGACCTCCCTTTTTGACCCGCTGCCGGACACGGGCAATGGCAATCGTTGGACTCGGAAGCCAGAGATAATGAAGATGAATTCGGTACCCCTGCTCCTTCGCAGCAGCTAGGAGCCGAGCATATGTTTTGCCGCTGAGCGTCGATTCTAGAGCGAAAGTCTCACGGCCCTCTACAAAATCCTGGATTTCCGAGAGAAGCAACCTACTGGCCTTGATCCCTGCAGCCACCGGATCAAAGGGTGACAATCCCCGTGCTATCTCATCGGCGTTGAGAAACCGTAGACACTGAACCTCTTTTGGGAGGTACTCCCTTGCGAAGGTTGTCTTTCCTGCGCCGTTACAGCCTCCGATCAAGTAGATGATAGGCTGATCCATTGGCATGAAGATTCTTTCTCACCCAGTGGGCATCAAAGGTCAAGAGCCTGAATCGATATCTAAAAAAAACCCGCCTCCCTTTTCAGGAAGGCGGGTTTTGTTAAGTGTTGTGATTGTGTCTTAAGCCTAGGGAATATCTAGAGTTCCCGCCTCCCCTACTTCCAGACGAAGAGTGCTGAAAAGAGTGCCATGAGAACTCGATGGGCGGAGCCGATCGCTTGGTTGTCTTTGGTACGCATTCTCAGAGACGGGTTTCTTTAGAGTCTTGGGATTGAACCTAGGGCTTAGAGTCTAGAGTCTAAGCACCTAGAGTCTTTTCTCTCCGTTAGGCCGCGAGGGCTTCCAGTTCAGAGGCTTCCTTGCGGCGGCGGACGATCACCAGTCCTGCGATGCCAGCTACAAGGAGCAGGGAAGCTGCCACTTGGGAAGGCTCGGGGACGGCGGCGGTGTCGCTTGCGGCGGTGTCGCTTGCTGCAGTAAATACTATGCCATCAAGTCCAGCATTGTTTGCACTGTAGGCATTAACAAAGGGATATCCTCCAAATATGCTATTATAGCCGTTAGCACCTAAATAGATACCGCCCCAGCCAAAAACAGAATCGTAATTCTCTTGAGTTACTTTACTGCCATCTTCACTCACAGTTATGAAACCGCCTGCACTATTAACCAAATCAGGTTGAGGCATGAAGAAATTATAGGTTGTTCCATTAGCAGTAAAAATCTCGATATCACTTGGTTGTGAAGAAGCTCCAGCGACTAATCCGAAGACTTTGCCTGTAAAACCACTACCGTCGGAGTAAGGTCCAGTGGTTGCAAAATTAAAATCGACCAGTAAAGCTGCTTTCGCAGTTCCTGCGAATGAGGTGAGTCCTGCCGTGATGGCAAGAGCGAGGAGGATTTTTTTCATGGGGTTTGGTTTTTTAAGGATTTTGGATTTTCCGATTTGGTTCTCTGAATTGGTTGGATTGATTTGGTGATTTTTTTCCGAGTATCTGCGCTGACCTCATGTGCTTTAGCCTACCCTTCCGCAAGGACTCAACCGAAATCACTCTCCGAAAGCCCAAAAAATGACGAACTGGGCAAAAACGATGATGAGTAAGGCAGCACCCGCCTGTTTCTGCTTCTGAGTGGCCCTCTCAGGGGGCTATGGTTCGAGGGTTCCGATGCCCGATTTCTCTCCATCCCAACCTCAATCGCAAATCACGGAGTTGCAGCACGGCCTTCCTCCGCGCGGCTTCCTGCCCAAGGCGTGGATCTTCTCTCTCTCGTTCTGGCCGCTGCAGATCGGAGGGTGGTGTTTCTTCAGCCTGATCCCGATCGGGGTGTGGCTTTCCCATTCGTTCGCGGATCCGATGGTGCGCTGGCTTTTCCTGATCCGTCCGGTGACGGGCTTCCTGATCACTCTGGGGTGTCGGCCGTTCTGCTCACGGATCTTTGAGACAAGGTGCAGTCTGCTGAGGCTGTTCTTCACGATCCTCCTCGCCTCGCTGGTGATCGGTTTCCTGGAGTTGCAGGGATCGCTCTTGCTGGGCCATTTCCTGGGAATCGAGCAAACCGAATCCAAGGCTCAAGGGATTGTGTCGGCCATGCTCCTGATGAGGTCAGGGCTCCTCTTTATCTGGTTTGTCCTCTACTTCAGTCTGAAAAATCTCCGCCGTAGCGTCGAGCTGGAGAGGAGAACCCAGGATGCGGAGCTCCAACTGCTCCGCTCTCAGGTGAATCCCCACTTCCTCTTCAATGCCCTGACCACAATCATGGAGGTCGGCAAGGAGAACGCGCAGGTGGTCGCAGTCACTCAGTCACTCTGCGAGTATCTCCGGTTCTCCCTCACTCAGGGACAAGGGCAGGGTGAGGACCGGCATGCCCTCAATGAGGAGTTGGAAGCCTTGAGAAGCTATCTGGAAGTGGAGAAGACACGCTTTGAGGAAGATCTGGAGTATGCCTTCGAGGTGGAGGTCGCTGCCGGCAGGGCGCGGGTTCCCTCGGCTCTGGTCCAGCCATTGCTCGAGAATGCGATCAAGTATGGCCAGCGGACAAGTCCAAAGCCGCTGAGAATCCATATCTCCGCCTCGGTCACGGGTGATCAGACCTCGGCGATGCTCCATCTGACGGTCAGCAATACGGGATCGTGGGTGGAGCCTCACCTAGCCAACTCCCTCGGCACGGGGACTGCCAATCTCCGGAGGCGGCTCCAGCTGATCTATGGGGACGATGCTTCCCTCAAGCTGAGTCATGCCGAAGGGGTGGTCACCGCATGCGTCTCGCTCCCGACGATCTCCCCGTTACCTCCGACACGCAGCAATCAGTCACCTGATCAGTCGATAACCACCCCATGAGCCCGCATTCCTCCAGACGCGGTGCGATGCCCAAGGAGGCGGTGGGGAGTAAGCCCGACCTGATCCGGGCGATCCTCGTCGATGACGAAAGGCTCATGCGTCAGCATCTGCGGGGTCACCTCGGGAATCATCCCGAGATCGAGATCGTGGGGGAGGCCGACTCGGTGACCTCGGCCTGGCAGCTTATCTCGGAGGTTCATCCCGAGGTGGTCTTCCTCGATGTGCAGATGGCTCCCCAGGATGGATTTGAGTTGCTACCGCTGCTGGAGGAGCTGTCGGAGCCTCCCCCCGCCGTTGTATTCGTGACGGCCTACGACCAGTTTGCGATACGGGCCTTCGATACCAATGCCCTCGATTACCTGACTAAGCCGATCATTCCCGAGCGACTGGAACGGACGCTGGAGAAGATCCGACAGGATCGGATGATCAATAGACTCATCAGTGCCTCCTCCATCACGGCGGGCACTGTGAACCCCTCCCCCACTCCGGATGATGCTGTCCGGAATGATGAACGGAAACTGGGCCCCGAGGATCTGGTGATGCTCTCGG
The DNA here is from genome assembly GCA_903868795.1 of uncultured Spartobacteria bacterium. GTDB lineage: Bacteria > Verrucomicrobiota > Verrucomicrobiia > Chthoniobacterales > UBA6821 > UBA6821. Next base: position 20,625 of record CAIPWR010000045.1, read on the forward strand.
AGAAGCCATCGCTCCGTATGATCCGGACACGGGAAATCCGCGCCGTGGAGGCGCAGGGGAACTACGCGCTTTTCTACCTGGCGGGGGACAAAACCATCCTGATGACCAAGGCGATGCATCACTGGGAGGAGATCCTCCCGGCTGAACTCTTCCTGAGAGCGCACCGCAGCCTGCTGGTGAATGTCGAGTTGATCACCGGGATCGAGAAGATGTCCCGTAATGAGTATCAGCTCACCTTCAAGGACCTCTCCAAGCCGATCAGCGTGAGCCGCCTCGCCCTACAGCGGATCAAGGAGAAGGTGCCGAGGCTGTAGGGGGTGATCGGATATCGGGGATCGGGGATGGGGGATAGGGCAGAAAGGGATAGCCACAACATGGAATGCTGGGAAGCATGATGGTGCCTTTGAAAAAGCCTGCAGGGTGAGTTATCCCGCAGGGGGGAACCAAGTCCGTGGGAACGGACGCGGTAGACAACGACGGAGTCGTTGCCCGGAGGGCACCACGGCTTTGCGGGAGCAAAGTGGTGTCAAAAAGAAGGCCGTTAGGCTGAAGACTGTTAGACTGTTAGGAAGATTCAGTCCCAAGTCCGTGGGAACGGACGCGGTAGATCACGCAGTCGCGTGACCCGCAGGGCGGCACCGTCCGCCGGGAGGCGGATGCCATCAAAAAAAGTTGACCCAGAATGAATTGGACAGGATATTGTCCATATGACGGCCCTTACCTACTCTGCAGCCAGGGAAAATCTGGCCTCCACCATGGATCGGGTCTGTCAGGATCATGCCCCGGTCATCATCACGCGCAACCGTGATCAGGCGGTCGTGATGCTATCGCTCGAAGACTTCGAGTCACTTCAGGAAACTGCTTACCTCCTTCGCTCCCCTGCCAATGCGAGGCGTCTTCTCGACTCCATCGGGAGTCTCGATTCAGGAAAAAAAGTCTCCAAAAAACTCAAGGATCTGACGGCGCTGGCACCAGCATGAACCTCCTCTTCTCCCCGCAGGCATGGGAGGACTATCTGCACTGGCAGCAGACGGATAAAAAGGTCGTCCGCAGAATCCATGAACTCCTCCGCGACACAATCAGATCACCCCACCAAGGGATCGGGAAACCAGAGCCTTTGAAACACGCTCTTAGCGGATTCTGGTCGCGACGGATCAACGAGGAGCACCGGATGGTCTATCGAATCTCCGGCAAGAATCTGGAAATCGCCCAACTGAGGTTTCATTACGCGGATTAGCTTTATCAGCGAATCACGAAGCATCCTCAGTCTGATTCCCTCTCCTGCTGTGGCTAAAACTCCTGAAGGGAAATTGGCCACAACATCGAATGCTGGGAAGCATGATGGTGTCTTTGAAAAAACCCGCCTTCCTCGCTACCCTCAATTCCCGCTCCACTGGTAGCCGTAGCTCGCCGGAGGGTTCGCATGGAAGGTGGGTGCTCCGGAACCATCCCAATAGATGGGGATGAAGTCGGTGTGACCATCCGCAAAGCAGACGACGCTCTTGGCATTCGCTGTGGCATTGGTGCCGGAACCGGTAGGAGCATGGAGTGAGTAGGGAACGACCGCACAAACCTCCACTAGAAGTAGGGTGGAGGCAGGCTTGGTCATCTGCGAAATCCGGACACCCGCAAGTCCGGGAAAGGTAGGGCTCAGCTGGTTTGCTCCGCTGAAGAGGTAGTCGGGTCGGGCCATCGTACCAGTCTTCTTCACAGGGCAGCGGAAGGAGGTGGGATTGGCTGCCGCCTGATCGGAGGTCATGTTCAAATACGGGAGCAGGAGCGCTGCGTAATCGAACCAAATGCCGCTATTGATATTCCCATAGGTCGGGGAGGGATTGAGCGGAAGTTGACCCTCATTATCCTGGGCGTAGAGGAGCAGCGCCTTGCCAAGCGATCCGATCTGACTGACGCACTGGGTCCGCTGGGCATTGGCCCGAGCCGATGAGAACGCGGGGAATAGTAAAGCCGCGAGCACGGCGATGATCGCGATCACCACGAGCAACTCGACCAGGGTGAAGGCAGCTCCTCGATGAAACGATGAGGAATCAGCGCTAGTAGGTCTTGATTGCATGATGAGAGAAGTGAGCTCGAGAGCGGTGCCGCCATTAGATAATGTTCAGTTTCTAAAAGGCAAAACGTGCACTTTCCCCGATGTTTTAGGGAGTAAGCAGGGCTGATGGAAGGAAAGGATGAAGTTGGGCCGTCACCCGAAGGGGCAGCTTTTCGGATCGATGCGGTGCATCCAGTGAAGAAGCAGTTTTTTCTGATCATCGGTCCGGTCGCCTTCCAGTGACTTGCTCAGCAGGGAGATGACCTTCATCTTATTGCTGGGATCGCCCTGCTTCTCGATGGCCCGCACCCGCTCAAGCACGAGGCGGAAGGAGGTTGAGGGATCCGTGGAGAATGCGGCGGCCTGCTCGAAGCTCGACTCGGCATCCCTGTAATCTCCCGCATCATACTGGGCAGCACCCAGCGCCTCGAGGTAGAGGCTCTCGTGCTTCTCTCGGGAACGGCGCCTGAGTTCAGCGGCGGCGTCGAGGACCGATCCATGATGGGCCAGAATGATCCGACAATAATCGCTCCACTTGGTGGCGGAAGATCCGGCGGGGTCACGCAGGCGGGCATAGGGTCGATAGAGAGGATCGCCCACCAGCACGCTCATCCAGGAGAGGACGGGCTGTGCCGCGTAGTAACTCTCGACCAGGGTATGACCGGCCAGGAGCATGCGTGCGAGCGTGCCGAGGTCCGTGGTGAAGCCGAGGTAAGGCTCGTAGACATTGCCGAGCGATGCTGCAGCACCATGCATGAGGAGTGGGCCTGTCCAGCCCTGCTTGGGATTGCGAAGCGTCGAGGCGCTGAAGGAGTGGAGATGGAAGGCCAAGGCGCCCGACTGGAAGCGGAATCCGGGGTCGGCGAAGGGCCCGTCGATGGTTCCGCTATACCAGCCGTAGTAGGCGGAGACTTCGGGCAGGGGAAACCCCTCGTGGATCGTCTCCGGCAGGTCGTCGCAGAGGACCGGAATCCCGTTCTGCCGCATGGCGGCGGCAGCGATGCGGATCCAGTCATCCCCAAGCTTGTAGGTGCCGTCCGTGAGGGAACGCAGGTCGTTGATCCCCCAGCCCCAGAGCCCCTCGTGCTCTGCCCTGATCCCGTCGAGAACCATGCTTCTGACACATTCAGCCGTGGGGCCATCGAGCCTGGCCACCATGAGATAGCCGGGAGGGATTCGCTTCTTTGGAGGCGGCGTGCCAAGGGGATCTGGATCAGGATCGGGATCGGATGCAGAGTGGGGATCGGCCATGCCATCACGCTTCTTGATGCAGTAGGGACTCCCAAGAGGCCCGAGCGTCGGGTGCTGGAAGCAGCCCATCATGGAGAGTTCCGAATCAACGGAGGCCGAGTTGCAGGTCGCATAGACCGGAGGAGCAGGCGGTGATGAAGGCAGCGAGCCCGAAGGCCCATGCGGCGTGGCTACATGAGATGATTGCGGAGAAGACTGCGGCGATGAAGAGGCCGGAGAAGAGGGTGGCAAGGGCGGGATCCATGGGGCGATCTTGAGTGGCATCCCCTTGATGAGTACGAGAAGGCTTACCTGGCTGGCAACCAAGCGGATCTTTCCCGAGGGGCTGCGGGCGAACTGCCAGTATCCCCTCTTCACGAACTCCTCCACCAAGGGGCCCTCGATGCTCTTTTCGTAATCACTCCTCGAGATCTCCTCGCTCAGAGGGGTCGTCAGGCTGATCTCATGATTAGGATCGATGTGACGCGCCCCGCAGTAGAAGTCGGCCAGTTCCTTCCCTGCTGGATCAGCCGCATTATAGACGACCACCGTAGCCGCCGCATCCCGCGCAGAAGCATTTTCAGATGATGCCGCATCAGGTCCGGCATGAAGTCCCATACAGGTAAGCACCTCGAGAAGCAGTGCGATCATAAAGGGGTTGCACGGGAAGATCATTTCTCAACCTTAATAGAGAACAGATTCACTCGGCACGGTCTGTATCAAAACAAAAACAGCCCTCCCTTTGGGGAAAGGATGAAGTCAAAATGATGAAGGATGAATCGAGCAGAGGCCGGGGAAGAAGGCCTGCAGTCAGAGTTCTCCCGCAGGGGCGCAGAGGCGCGGAGATGGATCTTGAAGTAACTGACCAAAACAAAAACCCGCCTCCCTTTTCAGGAAGACGGGTTTCTTTAGAGTGTTGGGGTTGAAACTAGGGCCTAGAAGCTTGGGCCTAGAGTTTCTACCCCTCGAGCCTTTTCTCGCTGTTAGGCCGACAGGGCGAGAGCCTCGGATGAGTCCTTGGCAACGGAGTCACAAGGGACGGAAACCTGGACAGCGTCACTCCTCTCTTCGTGTCCCCTGACGGATTCGGATGTCTCTGTGATTGGCTTTTGCTCCTCGGTGGCTTCAGATCGGTAGCATCGGCTGTAGGATTTGAATCCTGAACTTCTTTTCCAAGGCATGGTGCTACTGGCGTTGAAGAGAGGTGCAATCTGGCAGCCAAGGCTTCCAGTTCGACTCGTGTTCGGTTCCTTCTCTGCGGGGCAATATTCCCCCCTCCCTATCCCCCTTCCAGACGAAGAGGGCAGAAAAGAGTGCCATGAGAAGATAACGAGCCATACCTGGGGGATGGGTGTCTTTCATGCTCATGAGGAGAGACGGATTTGTTTGGAGTTCTTCTCGACGCAACGAATTAAGCGGCGAGAGCCTCCAGTTCAGAGGCTTCCTTGCGGCGCTTCACGATCACGAATCCTGCGATGCAAGCCACGAGGAGCAGGGAAGTTGCAACCTGAGAAGGCTCGGGGACTGCGGCAACATCAGAAGGAGCAGCCACGGGGACAGCCACAGGATTATCGATCTCCCAAGTCCCAACAATGGGCACAGATTGATTTAGACTCATCCCAGGACGCCCAAAAGAAACAGTACCGCTGAATCCGTTGGATGGCAGAAGATAAGCAAAGGCTGACAAATCCAAAGCAGCAGAACCATAGAACGCAGTGCCTGTTGTCTCCGTAATGGTTCCAGTTGGCGCGGCAAAGTTAAGTGTGGCCGCCCCGCCATTAATCGCCATAGACAAACTATCTCCCGTGTTATCGGTTAAATTCCCGGTCGCAACCCAAGCGACACCATTAGTCATCCCTGTAGCACTGGTAAAGAAATTCATTACTCCATAAGAATCAACAATTTGCTTACTTAGTTCAGCAGCATTAAATGCAGTAAATGATCTACCGCTTAATGTACCGGTAGCTCCGGTAGATCCCCCCGTTGCCGTGAAGATAACATTACTGGGGTTAGAATCATTGATAGAGAAAACAAGTGCAGCTCTCGCAGATCCTGCGAATGAGGTGAGTCCTGCGGCGAGCGCAAGAGCGAGGTATTTGGCGAGGATGGTCTTTTTCATGGGGTTGGGTTTTAGAGTTGGAGCTCGTTGCGCAGGTTTCACCGCGCACATCGCGCATCTGTGTTATCCGCTAACGATAAAAACCTGAAAAGAAACCCGCCCCATCGCCCCAAAAATGTGACGAATCGGGATTATCTTGGACGAATTGGCAAGAGAGGGACAAAAACCTAAAATCCATTGATGCCGAAAGGCACGAAAAAGCGATCCGGAGACATCATGTCGGAATGTTCATCACCGAGAGCAAACCGAGGGGGATCCGAGGGATAGGTTGAAGGTATGGCGCCATTCCTGCAGTCCTCTTCCGTAACTCGGTGGGGCCTCGGTTGTTTCCTCTGTGGTAAAAGATTTCGGCACCTCGCTGTTTCTAGTGAGTGGAGACAAGGCAGGGGCGAAATGAATCTGGAACTCAAGAACTCAGGAAATGAGGGAGATAAGAGGGTTGATTGAACCTTGGACATAGAACCCGACCCCCGGAAGTCGTGTGGCCAGATAAAGAGGGTCTCTACAAGAGAGAATAACACAGGCATCGAGCCGGAAAACCCGGCCATGGGTTGGGGGTTGGCCTCATGCCTCTTCACCCTTCTTGAGTTCTTGAGTTCCAGATAAATACCTTCCCCTTCTCCTCTTCTGGCGAAAACGGGCTCCGAGTCGTCCAGTAGGGTATCCCCTCATCAACCCGCTCAAAATAGCGGAGAGCCAAAATCTCTGTTGGCCGGCTTCTCATGAGATCAGATTCATGACTCCACCTATTAGTGATTTTCGTGCAGTCCGTGGTTAATTGCTCACGTCCCCTTGATCCCTTTGGCTTGCCCGGTCGTTGCTACGCATACGTTACAGCGCGGCGTTCGTGGTTCACCGCAGTTGAGGGAAACTCTTGCGGAGTGAATCGAGGCGCCCTTTTAGCAGGATTGCCATCCCTGTTATAAATCCGCATGCGAATTTTGTTCCGGGTCTTTGGTTACACCGCCCGCTATCCTTGGATGGCTGCAGCCACGATGTTCTGTGCGATCGTGGGGACACTGATGGTGGCGGTCTTCCCTGCCGTCACCCAGCAGGTCATCGAAGTTGTCCTCAAGCAGCATCATCCGGAAAAGCTGATTCCCTTGATCGCGACGGGACTGGCGGCCTTCTTCGCCCAGGATTTGCTGAATTGCCTCCGCATCCTGCTCAATAACCACTTCGAGCAGCGGGTGATCTTCGATCTCCGCAGCGATCTCTACGCCCGGATCCAGATGCTGCCGCTCCCGTGGTTCGACAACCGGGCGACCGGGGACATCATGACTCGTCTCGTCGAGGATGTGACCAATGTGGAGCGCGTCCTGATCGACGGCATCGAGCAAGGAACGGTGGCGCTCCTGCAGATCGCAATCGTTCTGGCCCTGATGGCGCATTACAGCGGTCGGTTGATGCTGGCTGCCCTGACCCCGGTGCCTTTTCTGGCGATCGGCGCTCTCTTCTACACCCTGACCGCAGGCAAGCGCTACCGGGCCACCCGCAAGGCGACCTCCGCACTCAACTCCCTGCTGCACGACAATCTCGATGGCATCCGCCAGATCAAGACCTACGCTACCGAGGAGCGGGAGCACGCCCGCTTCAATGCCTCGAGCGACGCCCTTCGGAAAGCCTCCCTGATTGTGATGCGCTACTGGGCGATCTACAGCCCGACGATGAACTTTCTTGGAAATCTCGGGATGGTCGTGATCCTGGCTGTGGGCGGAATGCAGGTCCTCCATGGGACGATGGAGCTGAGTGTCCTGGTCGCCTTCCTCCTTCTTGCCCGCTATCTCTACGAACCGGTGGGTCGCCTCCACTCCCTCAACCAACTCCTGCAGTCGGGAAGGGCCGCCAGCGAGCGCGTCTTCTCCATTCTCGATGCACCGCTCGAGGATGGGTGGCAGAGTCCGGCTCCCAGCTCCGGGGAAATAGCCCTGAAGGGTGATGTCCGCTACGAGCTTGTGGGATTCGAGTATCAGGCCGGAACTGCGGTGCTCCATGATATCTCCCTCCATGCCAAGCCGGGCGAGATGATCGCTCTGGTAGGCCCCACCGGCGCAGGCAAGACCTCACTCATCCATCTGCTGAGCCGCTTCTACGAGCTGACCTCCGGCGAAATCCTGCTTGATGGCCGTCCGATCCGTTCAATCCCCCTCGGCGAACTCCGCCGCTCCGTCGCCATGGTGACGCAGGAGAGCTTTCTTTTCAATGGGACCACGGCGGACAATCTTCTCATCGCCAAGCCTGACGCGACGGAGGAGGAAATGTGGAGCGCCCTGGCTGCCGCAAATGCCGAAGCCTTCATCCGCCGTCTCCCCAAGGGACTGCATACGCAACTCGGGGAGCGCGGTGTGAAGTTGAGCGTCGGTGAGAAGCAGCGACTCTCCATCGCACGGGCCCTGCTCAAGAACCCACCGATCCTTGTCCTCGACGAGGCGACAGCCAGCGTCGACAACACGACTGAGCGGTTGATCCAAGAGGCGCTCGCCCATTTACTGGAGGGCCGCACCAGCTTCGTGATCGCCCACCGACTCTCAACGGTGCGCCATGCCAATCAGATCCTTGTCATGGAACGTGGCCGCATCGTGGAAAGGGGAAATCACGAGTCGCTCCTTGCCGAGGATGGCCTCTATGCCTCCCTCTGCAAGGAAGCGGAAGCCCATCACGGGGTCTTTGGGGAGAGCAGAAACGATATCTCGCGCGGAGACGCTGAGAACGCAGAGGAAATTTAGGCCCACCAAGGCCAACTGAAATTATAAGGAAGCGTTGACTTAAAGATACTATTTGGCATATTTGCCAAATAGATGCCTCCCAAACTTCAGAAGCTTAAATCCAATGCGGCGGCCCGTTCCTCCATCGTGAAGGCGATGGCACATCCCTCACGCCTCCTGATCATGGAGAGCCTGATGCACGGGGAACACTGCGTGAGTGAGCTCACGGAAATGGCGGGATGCGATGTCACCACTCTCTCCAAGCACCTGGCGGTGATGAAGCGTGCCGGCCTGCTTGTCTCGGAGAAGCGGGGTCTGAATGTCTACTACCAGATCGCCTGCCCCTGTTTTGCCGAGTTCTTTCGCTGCATCGATCTGATTTCCAGCACCCAAGAAACAAGGATGCGATGCGCCTGCTGATTCACAACCCCTTCCCAAGCCCTTCCAACAACCCGATACATCCATGAAAACATCCGAATTCAAACACCTCCTGACGGAACATCCCGATCACTACCTCCAGTTCATCCTGCCTGATGGCGGCATGATTCCGCTTCACGCCCACATCACCGAGGTGGGCCGGGTCGACAAGACCTTTCTGGACTGTGGAGCGACGATCAGGAAAGTCTCCTGCCTGTGCCTTCAGTCCTGGGTGGCTGACGACACTGATCACCGGCTTCCAGCCGGCAAGCTGGTCGATATCATCGTCCGTGCCGCTCCGATTCTAGGAGATGACGATCTCGAGGTGGAGCTGGAGTATGAAGATGGCCTGATTTCTCAATTCCCCGTTGTCAGCATCGTCAGCGATCTCAATAAACTGATCATTGGCCTGGGGGTGAAACACACCGACTGCCTCGCCAAGGAGATCTGCCTTCCACCTGCCAAAGATAATACGGACTCGTCGTGCTGCAGCGGCACCGGGTGCTGCTGAAACATCCCCTCCATTAAGCCGTTTCACTTTTTCACGTTCTAACATTTCACTTTTTCCAATGAAACCTCTCGTCCTCATCCTCTGCACCGGCAATTCCTGCCGCAGTCACCTTGCCGAAGGCATCCTTCGATCTGCTGCGGGTGATCTTATCGATGTCGCCAGCGCTGGCTCTAAGCCCGCCGGATATGTCCACCCCAAGTCGATCGAAGTGATGAAGGAGATCGGCATCGATATCTCCAGACACACTTCCAAGCACCTCGAAGAGTTCCTCAACCGGAATGTCGACACAGTCATTACGGTCTGCGGGAATGCCGACCAGGCTTGCCCGATGTTCCCCGGTCAGGTAAGCCGCTTCCATTGGGGCTTTGACGATCCTGCCCACGCCACGGGAACCGAGGAGGAGGCTCTCCAGGAGTTCCGCTGCGTCCGCGATCAGATCAAGCTGGTGTTCGAGGCTTATGCCGCTGGACTCAAGCGCGGAAAGTCCCTGTAAGGATTTTCACCCGATGAGCGCCACGATGCCCCGCAAGATGCTGGCCGAGTTCCTCGGAACCTACACGATGATGTTTGCCGGGACAGGTGCAGTCGTGGTCGATCAGGTCTCCGGCGGATCGATCACCCATCTGGGAGTAGCTCTCACCTGGGGGCTCATCGTCATGGTTTTGATCTATACGTTCGGAGATCTCTCGGGAGCCCACATGAATCCTGCGGTCAGCATCGGTTTTACTATGGCTGGAAGGTTTCCGCTTCGCGAATTGCCCAGCTACATTATTGCCCAGTTGACCGGCGCACTGGCGGCTAGCGAGACCCTCCATCTCCTTTTCCCACTGAATCTCCAACTAGGCGCGACCTTGCCAACCGGCAGCAGTCTTCAATCATTTATTCTGGAATTTTTGCTGACCCTGATCCTGATGATCGTGATCCTGAATGTCTCCCACGGTGCCAAGGAAAAGGGAATTACGGCAGGCATTGCCATAGGCGCCACTATCGGACTTGAAGCCCTTTTTGCCGGTCCGATCTGCGGTGCTTCAATGAACCCTTTTCGTTCACTTGCCCCCGCCCTCGCATCAGGTCATTTAGAGCATCTTTGGATCTATCTCACCGCTCCGGTGCTGGGTGCCCTGGTTGCCATTCCCTTGTTTGGATTGCTTCGTCGTGATAATCCGGATTCTCAAGTCACGTAGCGCCGGGTTAGTTCTCAACAATTAACTCCATCTTTGTGCCGGGGCTGATTAGGCTTCGGCCTGATGGATCCTAATCCACAGACATCGGGAGTAGCAGAAACGGCCGGATCGGATCCGTACCCTGATAGCCAAGATTCTGCCCTGGCGCCGCGCCGGGGAGTGCTTGTGATTGATAGCATCCTCAGGGGAGCCTCCCGCCTCCAGCGCTCGGTGGCGAAACGATGGCGCCGCTTGAGGCGACGTCCCCAGACCATCGCGGAGAGCGCTAACCTTCTCCCCACGCTGATTCAGGTTCTTGCCGCTTTCACTCGTGTCGACGGAGAGATGCTGGAGGAGGAAATCGACTCGAGTCTCGGCTTCCTGCGCTATGACTATCCGGAAGCGGTGTATTCCGAACTGCGCAAGCTCTTCCGCCAGGCACTGGAGCAGCAACAGGATCTGGGGGCCATGGCGACGAAGCTCTCCACGGAACTGAGTGACGACCGGAAAATCCTGCTCGGAGTCCAACTCTACGATCTGATCACCCGCTCGGGAATGAAGGCCGAGCAGGTTGCGGCCTACCACGACTTCATGGGACGCCTGGGCATGGCGGCGCAGGCCATCGACATCGTCTACCAACTCAACGCCAACGAGCAGGCCCAGGCAGATTTTTTCCATGATGGCACTTCCCCGCTTGAGGCTCTCTCTTTTGGGGACGCAGCGACATGCGATGTGGAACTGAGGGGCTTCACTGGGGAGGAACGACTTCTGGCTTACTGCCATAACGACCTCATCATTCTCAAGAACCTCTCCGGCAAGAGCCTGATCGTTCAGGGGCGCCTCCTGAAGCCAAGTGAGTTCTGCCGAATCTATCCGGGGCAGCGCGTGTTGGTTGGAGAGCAGGTGATCACGAGTCAGGATCTGATCTTTTACTTCAATGCGAAACGCAATGTGACGCTTCCCCACATCTTCGTGGCGATCAACAACGAGGAGGTCCGCCTTGAGAAGTCCCGCAGCCGCGACAGTGATCTGGAGATCGCTTTCGGTCTGAAGGTCACCGTCACTGCCCTTCAGGATCTCCGGGCAACCCTAAGTGGCACTCCGCTCCGCAAGGGAGCATCCGTCGTGGCCCAACTCTCGGACAAGATTTTCTTCCGCGATGGAGGGGAGCTCGATCTGGAGGATCTGAAACGACGCGTCGGGGCGTTCGGAGGCCGGTTCGAGCTGAAGGGCTCCAAGACCGAGTATATCGCCTCGAATAATCCGAGCCGCCTGGATGATGACGACATCCTGATCTCACCCGGAATCGGTGGTGAGGTGACGCTACGGATCACCTGTGATTATCAGGAAAAAACAGGGCGCGTGGAGGTGCTTCAGGCAGACAGGCCCATCGTGGTTCGTGGGCTTCCGGTGCGCGGAGCCATGGATCTCGTCGATGGCGACACCATTCGGATCGATGCCGGCCAAGTGCTCCGCTGCAACTTCACCGACCGCATCATCGAGGAGGAGCGGAACATCATCCGCACCCTGGATGTTCGCGATCTGGTCTGTCGGTTCCGCAGCAGTGATACGGCACTCGACAATCTGAACTTCTCGATTGATCGCGGCGAGATGGTCTGTGTCATGGGAGCGAGTGGTTGCGGCAAGAGCACCCTCCTCCGCGCCCTGGCCGGCCAGTTCCCTCCCGTCGCCGGCGAGGTGCAACTCAATCAGCGCTCCCTCTATAAGAACCTCGATGCGCTCCTTCAGTACATCACCTACATCCCGCAGTACGACGCCTTCGATGAACAACTGACGATCGAGGAGAATCTCCGCTTCGCCGCGGCCATCCGCGCCCCTCATCTCTCGAGACGCGAACGTCAACGCCGTATCGATGGTAAACTTGCCGAACTCGGTCTGAACGAGCGTCGCAAGGAGGTCGTCGGGGGAAGCAGCAAGAAGGTGCTCAGCGGAGGCGAACGCAAACGTCTGAATATCGGCCTCGATATGGTCAGTACGGCCGATGTCTATCTCTTCGACGAGCCGACCAGCGGTCTCTCCTCCAAGGATTCCGAGCATGTCATCGAAATCATCCGGGGCATGGCCCACAACAAGATCGTCTTGGTCACGATCCATCAACCGACCTCGAAGATCTTCCAGATGTTCCAGAAGGCACTGCTGCTGGATAAAGGCGGCAAACTCGTCTTCTTCGGCACCCCCACGGAGATGCTCTCCTACTTTGCCGAGGCAGAACATGAACAGCTCTTCGGGACAGAACTCGGTGGCTGCCAGGCCTGCGGCACGACCCGACCGGAGTTCGTCTTTGATGTGCTGGAGACCCCGCTCCGCGATCTAGGCGGGGATCTTATCTACGAGGAGAACAATCGAGGACAACTCGTCCCGGCGCGCCGTTTCTCCCCGGAGTATTGGCGGGACAAGTTCGAAGCCTACCGCCTGATGAAGGAGGTCCAGCAGCCGGCATCCTCGCGAACTCCTGTCCCGGCTGGCCCTGAGTCCAAGAGTAGTCTCACCCAACGCCCCTCCGGATGGGAGGGATTGAGATGGAGGGATGAGTTGGGGCAGTTCCTGGTACTGCTCCAGCGCTCCTTCATCAGCAAGTTGCGCAACCGCGCCAACCTCCTCACGACGCTGGTGGAGGCACCGATGCTCGCCTTCCTGATCGGGGCCGTTCTCCGCTACTCGGAGAGCAAGCATTATGACTTCGCCTCGGCTTTTCACATTCCCACGTATCTGTTCCTTTCGCTTGTGGTGGCGATGTTCCTAGGCCTTACCAACAGCGTCGACGATATCATCCGGGATCGACCAGTCCTTCTCCGGGAACGGAACCTGAATGTCCGTATCGGTTACTACCTGCTGGCAAAAGCGATCACGCTTGGCCTCTTCGCCGTGGGACAGTGTGCCCTATTCACCCTAATCGGAGACTGGATGGTCTCCATTCGCGGCTTGTACTTGGTGGAATTCACCGCGATGTTCCTGACTGCGTTCAGCGGTATCGCCATCGGCCTCATGATCTCCTCGCTTGCCAGGGAGGGAAAGACCGCTGTGAACATTATCCCTGTCGTCCTGATTCCCCAGATCATCCTTGGGGGCGCCTTGATCAAGTACGAGGAGATGAATCGTAATCTCGATTTCATCCATGCGATTCACGAGTGGTTCAACCGTCATCCTGAAACAGCCATGGAGCCCCGAAGCGATCTGCAGGTCCCCTTGATCTGCGAATTCATGCCGATGCGCTGGTCGTACGAAGGAATCGTCTTTGCCCAAGCAAAATTGAATCCTTTGGCCCTTCGGCAGGCGCGGATCCAGCGTCAGATCTACCAACTCGCCGCGATCAAAAAACCGACCGATGCCCAGGAAGATCGCCTCGACGATCTCAAGGATCTCCTCGCCATCCTGAGTGGACTCGAGGCAAAAGATCCCTCCGATCTCGACAAGAGAATGAATCGCATCGATCGGGTGATCGCCGGGGCTCCCTTGAAACGGGAGGAGATCGTTGGCAATCAGACGGGCGTCACCGCTGAGCAGCTCTACACCAACCAGAAGGTTCTTGATCTGGTCTCCAAGGCGGAAATGGAGCAAGCGGACTACCGCGACAACCACCATCCGAATGTCTTCTTCGGGCCGGTGAAGCAATACTTCGGCCTCTCCATTCCCCTACTCTGGTTCAACTCCGCCGTCATGATCCTCACAAGCTGGGGGATCTTTATAATCCTCTTTTTTATCCTGAGACGACAGATCCGCGATACCCGCACCTAAAAAAATGACCTCGATGAACAATGCTGCGATTTCGCTGGAGGATACTTGGGTCGATGTCCTGCATAAGGCCAGACGCGGCCAGGAGCTCTCTGAAGCCGATCTTGCGGAGCGCTCCGGCCTCACGAGCGAGGAAGTCCTGTCACTTCTCGGAGGAACACTGGTTCCTGCTCATTTGCAGCAAGCGGGTCGAGCCCTCGGCCTCGACCCGGAACGCCTGCTCTCGCTGGCTGAGGGTAAATATCATCCAGGCCCAATCGATCTTCCGGCAGGGATGGCCATGTTCACCACGGACTGGGGTGACATGAAAGTTCACTCCTACCTGACTTGGGATGCCGCGACGCGTGAGGCCGTCGCCTTCGATACAGGGGCAGATGCCACGGAGATGCTGGATTTCCTGCGCTCTCATCAGCTGAACCTGCGACTACTCCTGCTGACTCACGGACATGGCGATCATCTTTTCGACCTGGATCGGATCCTGGAGAAGACCGGCGCGAAGGCATGGATCGGCGTGGGCGAAGGAGTCTCTGGCATAGCCACCTTTGCCCCGGGAAAGGAGTTTCAGATTGGAAACCTCTCCATCTCGACACGATTGACAAAGGGACATGCTCCCGGCGGGATCACCTATATCATCCATGGACTGGAGGGTCCTGTCGCTATAGTGGGAGACGCCCTCTTCGCCGGATCCATGGGCGGACCAAAGGTTTCCTACGCCGATTGCCTCCGGACGAACAGAGAGGAAATCCTCTCCCTCCCACCACAAACGATTCTCTGTCCCGGACATGGACCTCTAACGACCGTAGCTCTGGAAAAAGATAATAATCCGTTTTTCCCAACACTCCTTTGAAGAAAAGAGGAGCTTGAGCTTGACCGCTCCCTCCATCTGGAAGAAGCTCCACACCCCCACAAAAGAAAGCAGGTGAATTAATTATGCCGGAAGTTATTGTCCGTAAGGGCGAACCCATCGATCGCGCTCTCAAGCGCCTCAAGACCAAACTCGACACCGAGGGTGTCCTGGAGGAAGTGCGCCGTCTTCGTGCCTTCGAGACTCCGACCCAGCGCACCAAGCGCAAGGCCAAGGCCAACGCGAAACGCGCCAAGGCCAAAGTGCGCTTTGTCCTGAGCTGATCCTCCTGCTTCACTCATCAGAGTGAATCCTGAAGTTCTTATCATCGGCTGCGGCTTCCTAGGGGAGGCCGCAGCCGAACTTTTTTCGGCCCGAGGCAAGCGCGTCTTAGGCCTCGTTCGGGGGGCCGACTCCCTTGCCTCCCTTGTTGGGAAGCCTTTCGCGTCAGCCGCCTGCGATGTCACTGATAATGCCTCCGTTGCGACTCTGACACCCCTTGTGCGTCATGTTCCGCTAGCAATCTACTGCGTTAGCTCCGGACGCGGAGGGGCTGAAACTTATGCAGCCGTCTACCATGACGGACTCCGTCGAGTCCTAGATAGTTGGAATCCGGGTAAAATCATTTTTGTGAGCAGCACCTCGGTCTATGGGCAGACCGATGGATCCTGGGTCACGGAGGAATCGCCAGCAATTCCGGATCGTGTAACAGGCCGCATCCTGTTGGAAGCCGAGCAAGTCGCTAGAGCCGCCGGGGGGAGTGTCGCCCGTCTTTCAGGGATCTATGGACCCGGACGTTCCGTGCTTTTGAAGAAATTCCTCGCTGGAGAGGCAGTTCTTGAAGATGGCGGCCATCGCTGGATCAATCAGATTCATCGGGATGATGCCGCTGCCGCAGTTGTGCACTTGGGCGAAGCCGTGGTTCCTGCCGGTCTCTACAATGTATCCGATAATACTCCGGCAACCCAGCGTGAGGTCTATGGTTGGATGGCTGAATTCCTCAAGCGCCCGCTTCCTGGGGAAGGACCTGCCAACCTAAATCGAAAGCGTGGCTGGACCTCCAAGCGGATCAGCAATGCCCAATTGCAGACTGCGGGTTGGATTCCACAGTTTCCCAGCTATCGGGACGCTTTGCCCCATTTACTAGAAGGCCCAGCAACTTCGTCTTTAGAGTAAAGATTGCGGATTAAGGGATCATTGCGCCAAGATGTCTCAGTTCCCATGAAGCAGACCATCTTGATCGTCGATGACGAAAAGAACACTCGCGACGGATTGAGGGCTGTTCTGGAGGAGCATTTTGAGGTCTCGTTGGCCTCCGATGCAGCAGGAGCGTTAGCCTTGATCGATGCAGATCCTCCCGACCTTGTCTTGACCGACCTAAAACTCGGCGCCGATGATGGCATGGTTTTGATGAAGAAGATCCTGAAGCGTTCCGATCCTCCGATCTGTATCATGATGACGGCTTACGGATCGGTGGATACTGCGGTCGAGGCAATGCGGCAAGGCGCCTATGATTTCGTGACCAAGCCGGTGAATATCGATCGCCTGGAAATGTTAATCCGCCGGGCCCTCCGTGAAAAAACCGTGCAGGCAGAGAATCTGGAACTCCGCCAGGAAGTACGAAAAACGCGGACTCCCGACAGAATGATCGGCAGATCCCCGGTAATGGAGCGGGTCCTCGAGACCATCCGACAGGTGGCTCCGAGCAAAGCAACGGTTCTCATCCAGGGAGAAAGCGGTTCCGGCAAGGAAGTCGCCGCGAAGGCGATCCACGATCTGAGCAACCGTGCAGAGAAGCCCTTTGTCGCCGTTCATTGCGCCTCACTCTCCCCACAGTTGCTTGAGAGCGAACTCTTCGGTCATGAGAAGGGTGCCTTCACCGGAGCAGGAGAGCGGAGAATCGGGCGCTTTGAACAGGCTTCCGGAGGCACTCTGTTCCTCGATGAGATCGGCGAGATCGACCCAACCGTCCAGGTGAAGATCCTGCGTGTGCTGGGCGAAAAGAGCTTCGAGCGAGTAGGGGGTAACCAGACTCTTAATTCCGATGTCCGGTTGATTGCCGCCACCAATAAGGATCTCGCCGCCATGGTACGCGCTGGGACATTCCGCGAGGATCTGTTTTTCCGCCTCAATGTGGTTCCGCTGACCATGCCGCCGCTGCGGACGCATCCAGAGGACATCCCTCTTTTGATCGGCGCCTTTCTCAAGGAGATGGCCAAGGAGCATGACAAGCCCGAGCGCCGCTTCACTCCGGAAGCCATGGAGGCCCTCGAGACCCATGCATGGCCCGGTAACATCCGCGAACTCCGAGCCGCCGTGGAGCATGCCGTGGTACTGGGGGGTGGCAAGGAGCTTGCTCTGGGCGATCTTCCGGCTTCATTGCGAGCCCATTCAGCACCATCTGGAGAGGGTGAGATGAATCTTGCCCGAATCGAGGCCACCATGATCCACAAGGCCCTCGATGAATGCGCCGGTAATCGCACACTGGCGGCAAAAAAGCTCGGCATCAGCCGTCGCACCCTCCATCGTCATCTCGCCCAGATTGGCATCAGGAAAACCCAAGAACCGATCAACTGACATCCGCTGAAGCCATGGTTTCCAAGACAATCAAGACCGACTCCGACGCCGAGACATCCATCGAGAAATCGCTTGGTCGGCTGGAGAACATTGTGGAAGAGATCGAGCAGACCACTCCTCCTCTGGAAACGCTGATTGAGCGCTACGAGGAAGGAATGAAGCTGCTCAAGATTTGCCGCGAGAAGCTTGATGCGGCCGAAAAGCGGATCGAGATCATCACGCGTAACAGCCGCGGCGAAACAGCTCTCAAGCCGTTCGAGGAATCGTGAGTTCAGATCATCAACGGCGCCTATTGGATGCCATCGACTCCCCGGCCGATTTAAAAAAACTTCCCGAGAGTGACCTCCCGTCACTTGCCCAGGAGATCAGGGAAGACCTGATCGGTACGCTTGCCGAAACAGGAGGCCACCTTGGACCGAATCTCGGCGTCGTCGAACTCTCGATCGCCCTGCACCGCGTCTTCGAGACTCCCACCGACAAGATCCTCTTCGACGTCAGCCATCAGGGTTACATTCACAAGATCCTGACTGGACGCCGGAAGCAGCTCGGATCGATGCGTCAGCACGGAGGACTGAACGGATTCCTGCTTCGAACCGAGAGCGAGCACGACTGCTATGGAGCAGGTCATGCAGGGACGGCCCTCTCCGCGGCACTCGGCATGGCGGCAGCGCGGGATATGAATGGTGGCACCGAGCATGTCGTGGCCGTTGCCGGCGATGCTGCCTTCACCTGTGGAGTCAGCTACGAGGCCCTCAACAATGTCTCGGAGACCACAAAACGCTTTATCGTCGTGCTCAATGATAATCAGTGGTCGATTGCCAGGAATACCGGCGCCATCGCGGAGCATCTCAACCGGATTGCCACCAGTCCGGCCTATACTCACCTCCACGACCAGGCTGCAAAGTTTGTCGAATGGATCGGCGGCAAGAGCGCCCGTCAACTTGCTCACAAGATCAAGTCGGGAGTGAAGCAAATCATCGGACCCAGCGTGATCTTCGAGAATCTCGGCCTGCGTTATTTCGGCCCGATCGACGGTCATGACATCCCCTTGCTGACGCGGACTTTTGAATTCCTCAAGACGCTGAACGAGCCAGTGATCCTTCACATCATGACGAAGAAGGGGAAGGGCTTCGGCCCCGCGATCGAAAAACCGGATAAGTTTCACGGACTGGGAAAATACCAGCCCGATACTGGTGAAACCCAAACCGCTCCGACCCCGACCTATTCGGAGATTTTCGGCAAGACTCTTTCCGGCTTTGCGGACCATAACCGCAAGATCGTTGCCATTACCGCGGCGATGCCCAACGGCACGGGCCTTGTTCAGTTCGCCGCACGGCATCCCGATCGTTTCTACGATGTCGGTATTGCGGAGGAGCACGCAGCACTCTTTGCCGCAGGAATGGCAACCAAGGGAATGAAACCCTTTCTCGCGATCTACTCGACCTTCATGCAGAGGGCTTTCGACATGATCGTCCACGACATTGCACTGCAGAATCTCAATGTCGCCCTCTGCATGGACCGAGCCGGTCTTTCCGGTGATGACGGACCGACCCACCACGGCCTCTTCGATATCGCTTATCTGCGGAGCATCCCCGGCGTTATCGCCATGCAACCTAGGGATGAAGAAGAGTTCGTCGACATGCTCTGGACGATGGCCAACTATCACGAGGGGCCGATCGCGATCCGTTACCCACGCGGGGCGGGTACAGGTGCCGTCCCGAGAGCGACCCCAAAACTGCTTGAGATCGGCAAAGCCGAGGTCCTGCGTCATGGAACGGACGTGGCGCTCTTCGGTCTTGGAAACTACTGCGAGGTGGCAATGGAAACGGCTGACCTTCTAGAGAAACTTGGCATCAAGGCCGCCGTCATCAACCCACGCTGGATCAAGCCCTTGGATACGGGGACGCTGGAGTTCTTTGCACGCGGCTCAAAGCTTCTTTGCACCCTTGAGGATCACGCTGTCAGCGGAGGCTTCGGCGCCGCAGTGGCGGAGCATCTCTCCGATTCAGGGATCACCACACCGCTTGTGCGTGTGGGCTGGCCCGATCAGTTCATTGAGCACGGATCCGTCTCCATTCTCCGTGCTAAATATGGGGTGACGGCCCAAGCAACAGCCGCCCGCATCATGGGAGCCCTCAAGGCGGAAGGCCTCAAGGCGGAAGGCCTCAAGGCGGAAGGCCTCAAAGCTTCAGCCGCTCTCTAAGCGACTGGTTTCCACAAAAAAACCGCCTCCCTTTCGAGAAGCGGCTTCTGGATTGATTTTGCTGTGACCTAAGGGTCTTCAGTCCTCAGACTAAAAGGCCTTACTGATCAGAGTCCCTATCAGAGTCCTTTGTGGGCTCCGTCGCAGAGGGGACCATTACCGCTGTGCTTGCAGCCACAGAAGTAAACCGGCCCATCTTTCTCGGCTGTATAGGGAGTCGGGGCGAAGTCGCTCCCCTTGTGTGAACCGTCGCAGAAAGGCTGTGTGGCACTTTTACCGCAGGAGCACCAGTAATAGGTCTGGCCGGCTTTGACCTCGACGGGGATGGGAGACTTTTGAGCGATGGTGGGTTCGGACATAAGAGTAAGAGTTGGGAATTTTGGTGATTGAGTTTTTACTTAACGCCGTTAATGATTCGGTTGTATCACTCCGAAAAGCAACACGATATTTTCCAATCAAACCAACACGAGAACCACGCCATGAGTCATATCATTCCTGAATCCCAGCTTCTTGACGCTCTGAACTGGCGCTATGCGACCAAGACCTTTGATGCCTCAAAGAAGATCTCCGAGACCACTTGGAAGACCCTTGAAGAGAGCCTTGTCCTCTCACCATCCTCTTTCGGACTTCAGCCGTATCGTTTCCTGATTGTGAAGGATCCTACCATACGCGCACAGCTTCAGCCACATTCCTGGAACCAGACTCAGGTTGTTGATGCTTCTCACTATGTGGTCATGGTGGCCCGCACCTCCATGACGGAAGCAGAGGTCGATCGTTTCCTCGACCGAGTGGTCGAGGTACGCGGCATTCCGCGTGAATCCCTTGAGGGTTACCGCGGCATGATGTACGGAAGCCTGCTCTCTCCAGGCGCCGAGGCTCGCATCCCTCATTGGGCAGCCCTTCAAGCCTACATCGCTCTCGGCAACCTCATGACAGCGGCTGCTCTGCTAGGCGTCGACACCTGCGCGATCGAAGGATTCGCACCTGCGGAATACGATACCATCCTCGGGCTCAAGGAACAGGGTTACGCCTCGGTCGTCTGCTGCGCCCTCGGTTATCGCAGTGCAGAGGACAAGTATGCCACCGCTGCCAAAGTCCGCTTCCCTGTGACTGATCTCGTCAAGTCAGTTTGATCTTGGATCAGGACCTCGAACGCGATCTCGGCGAACAGCCCCTAGCCCGTCTCCTAACGGAACTGGGGCTGAAGTCGCACGATCTGGTTGCAGCCTCCACCGAGCAGATCACCCACAAGATGGTCCAGCGCGGTTGCAAGGGTCGCCGCCTGACTAAAAACGTCCAGGGCAAACTCCTCCGCGCCCTCAATGCAGTTACCAGTGGAGCCTACACTCTCACCGATCTCTTCACCTATTGAGAAAGGCAACAAACCAAGCCCGAAGGTTTTAAATACGGAAGTCAGGAAATCAGGAATAGTTGGCGATTTAAAATAAGATAAAATCGAACGCGATGCTCTTGGGGCTATATTCTTGGGTATCCCTAAAAAATTTCTTCACTTTCTTTCCTGAGTTCCTGAGTTCCATATTGATTTTTTGTGGCTTCTGCATCCCCATCACAGGTTCCCATCCTCAACATCGCTGCCTACAAGTTCTCGGAGCTGACCGGACTTCCCGAATTGCGTGAGCGGCTTAAGACTGAGTGCCGTGCCTCGGAACTCAAAGGAAGCATCCTGCTAAGCCCCGAGGGGATCAATCTCTTCATTGCCGGAGAGACATCCTCGGTGGAGAAACTACTCGTGACCTTACGCTCGATTCCGGGCCTTGAGGCTCTTCAGGAAAAGCGCAGTGAGAGTGAGGAGCAACCCTTCAACCGGATGCTGGTGAAGATCAAACAGGAGATCATTGCCTTCGGGGTTGAAGGGATCAATCCGGCCCGCCACACCTCTCCACGACTTCCAGCCAAAGAACTGAAGCGCTGGTTGGATGAGGGGCGGCCTGTGACTCTACTCGACACGAGGAATACCTATGAAGTGAAACTCGGCACCTTTGCGGGTGCAGTCACACTCCCGATCCGTCACTTCCGGAAATTTCCCGAAGCAGTCGCGCAGCTCCCTGAGTCGATGAAAGATGCTCCAGTCGTCAGCTTCTGTACCGGTGGCATCCGCTGCGAGAAGGCCGCTCCGTTCCTTGAGATGGCTGGCTTCCGCGAGGTCTACCAACTTGAGGGTGGCATCCTGAAATACTTCGAAGAATGCGGTGGAGCGCACTGGAATGGAGAGTGCTTCGTCTTCGACAAGCGTGTCGGCGTCGATCCGGCACTCCAAGAAACCGGCAGTCAACTCTGCTTCGCCTGCACCGAGCCGCTGACTGAGCAAGAGGTTAAAGACCCGCGATATGTCTACGAAGTCAGTTGCCCCTACTGCTTTGACAAAAAATCTTAAATTGGCTTCCTGACTGGAATGCCGTGCGTCGCCAACTCCCTCTTCACATCACCAACAGTGTAGTGGCCGAAGTGGAAGATGCTTGCGGCAAGCACGGCGTCTGCTTTTCCAACAGTGAGAACCTCGGCCATGTGACCAATGTCACCAGCGCCGCCA
>CAIPWR010000046.1 GCA_903868795.1 uncultured Spartobacteria bacterium
ATCACCTCCTTTCTAAGGATCGATCGGACAGATGCCATGGCTTAGCCTGGCGGATATCTTCCAATCGTTTCACAGAAACATTGCCGTCGTCCTCATGTCCCTTCATCACTGGAGATTGCCACAGCATGGTCTGTGGTATCTGCCTGAGCCGGCTTGGCTGCGCACTGGGGCTTGCCCTGAGGGGTGTTTTGCCGCGGGCACTGATGGGCCGGTAGCTCAGGTGGTTAGAGCGCACGCCTGATAAGCGTGAGGTCGCAAGTTCAACTCTTGCTCGGCCCACCATCTCTCTTTTGTTTTGAGTACCTATGAGGGGCCTTAGCTCAGCTGGGAGAGCACCTGCTTTGCAAGCAGGGGGTCATCGGTTCGATCCCGATAGGCTCCACCATTCCTGCATGCCGTTGGTGTGTGGTTGAGTGGTTGGAAAGGCACTTGGACAAACAGACATCTCCAGATGATGAAGACACCAGATCCGGCTTTAGGGCCGGTAAGATGCGGGAGTTATCTTCCGTACGCTTCTTTGACATTGTGAATGGGTTTTTAATCGATGCCGTGACGCATCGTGTGGATCGACGGCCGGAGTGATCTGGTGGGTTCGATGTGCGCGCATGCGACATAACAGATGTCAAATCTGGCTGAGATTATCGTCCGCACCTAGAACAACGCAGGGTTTATGCAGACCTGATGTTGATGGTGTGGATTCTCAAGCGTGAGGTAAGAGCATTTGGTGGATGCCTTGGCATGTACAGGCGATGAAGGACGTGGCACGCTGCGATAAGCGTCGGGGAGCTGTGAGCGAGCTTTGATCCGGCGATTTCCGAATGGGGAAACCCACCTTCACCATTTCTTCCAAGGTCCGGGCAACCGGGGTTTGGGTGAGGTGGATAAGGTATCACCGAGGCGAATAAAATAGCCTTGGTGAAGCGAACCCGGGGAACTGAAACATCTCAGTACCTGGAGGAAAAGACATCAAACGAGATTCCGTTAGTAGTGGCGAGCGAACGCGGACCAGGCCAGTGCCTCATCTTCAACTAGCAGAACACTTTGGAAAGAGTGGCCATAGCGGGTGACAGCCCCGTATGCGAAAGTGATGGATGAGGCCTCGAGTAGGGCGGGACACGTGAAATCCTGTCTGAACATGGGGGGACCACCCTCCAAGCCTAAATACTCGTACATGACCGATAGCGAACTAGTACCGTGAGGGAAAGGTGAAAAGCACCCCGATGAGGGGAGTGAAACAGTACCTGAAACCGAATGCTTACAAGCAGTTGGAGCCTCTTTAGGGGGTGACAGCGTACCTCTTGCATAATGGGTCAGTGACTTAGTTTATCGAGCAAGCTTAAGCCGTTAGGTGTAGGCGCAGCGAAAGCGAGTCTGAATAGGGCGACAGAGTTCGATGAATTAGACCCGAAACCCGGTGATCTAGGCATGACCAGGCTGAAGGTGCGGTAACACGCACTGGAGGGCCGAACCGTTGAATGTTGAAAAATTCTCGGATGAGTTGTGTTTAGGGGTGAAAGGCCAATCAAACCGGGAAATAGCTGGTTCTCCGCGAAATCTATTGAGGTAGAGCGTCGGACGTATACCGTTGGGGGTAGAGCACTGGATGGATGCGGGGGTCGCGAGATCTACCAACTCTAACCAAACTCCGAATACCAACGAGATTTATCCGGCAGACAGACGGCGGGTGCTAAGGTCCGTCGTCAAAAGGGAAACAGCCCTAACCTACAGCTAAGGCCCCCAAATCGTGTCTAAGTGGGAAAGCATGTGGGAATCCCAAAACAACCAGGATGTTGGCTTAGAAGCAGCCATCATTTAAAGAAAGCGTAACAGCTCACTGGTCTAAACAAGGGTTCCTGCGGCGAAGATGTAACGGGGCTCAAGACACGTGCCGAAGCTTAGGGTTGGACTTCGGTCCAGCGGTAGCGGAGCGTTCCGTAGGCCTGTGAAGCGATCTGGTAATGGGTCGTGGAGGTATCGGAAGTGCGAATGCTGACATGAGTAGCGACAAAGAGGGTGAGATGCCCTCTCGCCGAAAGACCAAGGGTTCCTGCTTAAAGCTAATCTGAGCAGGGTGAGCCGGCCCCTAAGACGAGCCCGAAGGGGGTAGTCGATGGGAACCACGTTAATATTCGTGGGCCTGGTGGTGTGTGACGGATCTCGTGTATTGTTCGACCTTATTGGATTGGTCGGGCTTTGAAGAGGTTCCAGGAAATAGCCCCACCGTATAGACCGTACCCGAAACCGACACAGGTGGTCAGGTAGAGTATACCAAGGCGCTTGAGAGAAGTATCCTGAAGGAACTCGGCAAATTGCCTCCGTACCTTCGGAAGAAGGAGGCCCCATATGTGCGCAAGCATGTGTGGGGGGCACAGGCCAGGGGGTAGCGACTGTTTAGCAAAAACACAGGACTCTGCTAAGTCGGCTTCAAGACGACGTATAGGGTCTGACGCCTGCCCGGTGCCGGAAGGTTAAGAGGAGGAGTGAGAGCTCCGAATTGAAGCCCCGGTAAACGGCGGCCGTAACTATAACGGTCCTAAGGTAGCGAAATTCCTTGTCGGGTAAGTTCCGACCTGCACGAATGGCGTAACGACTTCCCCACTGTCTCCAG
>CAIPWR010000047.1 GCA_903868795.1 uncultured Spartobacteria bacterium
GAAGCTGCCCCTTAAAGGCGTAGTTATCAACGCCCGTGCGGCCAGCGAGATCGGGTTTATCAAGATCGCCAAATTCGGCGCATCCTTCATTGATCATCTGATAGATGCGATGAAATCCTCCCCCATCAAGATAGTCGCAGAACTCTTTATCAACCGGAAATCGTTTCGCTTCGGGTAGGAAATCCTTGATGGATTCAGCGACGGGGAGACACGGCGCACCTGATTCGTCGCAGAATCCTCCGAAGAGACCGAGTGGGCCGGTTCCATGAGTATGGATATTGGTATAGTCGTAGTAGCCGTCGATATTCTCCCAGCAATACGGGGAACCGCGTTGGCCAATGTCCTGAGAGTTGCCACTGTATCCCCGCGTTCCATCATGCTTTTTTACCATTTCGGTCATACCCGCGAGTCTGTCAGAGCCTTCATTGCAACCGACATAGTTGAAAACACAGGGGTGATGGCGTAATAGCAAAATATAGTCAGCCCAGTTATCAAGCCAGGTCTGGCACCACGCGGGATCGGTATTTGGCATCTTCACCTGGGAGCAGAGCCCTGACTCGACCCAGACCATGATGCCGTATTGATCACAGAGATCGAAAAAGGTATCCTCTACGGGCCCGCTGCCACTCCAGAGTCGCACCCAGGTAAACCCCGCCTGACGAATCATCCGAATCTGCGCCTCGTCTCGTGCGACAGTCTGTCGCTGCATGATGTCCTGCACCCAATTGCCGCCGGCAAGGAACATTTTGTGTCCATTGACCCAATAGACCGATTGGCCTAGTTCGGGCTTATTCTCAATGGAGCGAATGCCGAAGTTCTTCGTGACTTCTGTGCTTTTTCCCGATGAGGGGGCGAAGCTGATCGTCATCGGATAGAGAGACTGATCTCCAAATCCCGCAGGCCACCAGAGATGAGGATTCTTCACAATGAACTCTGGAGATTTTTGCCAGCCCATAGAAACCTCACGGGATTCATGCGGAGCAAGTGTCACGCTTTGTGATGCTTTCTGATCAGCAAAGGCAACACTCAGCGTTCCAGTCTGTTCCTTATCGGTGCCGTTCACGAGAATCGTTTTGAAATTCAGATTCGCCTGCTCTTTGGTTGGCACTCCCTCCGTGCTCATGAAGGAATCACGAATATCGACTGGCCCCGTGGCATAGAGCGACACATCGCGAATGATCCCCATGTTGCGATCTCTTGCACCATCAACCATGGTGAAATCCCAACCGATCGTCTGGTAAATCGTCGCCGGAGTTAGCCCAATCGAAGGGAACTTGATCCCGTCGCCCGCGCAGCCATGCGCCTTGGGAGTTCCGAGAACCATTGGTGGATCAATGCGAACTGCCAGCGTGTTGCTGCCCGATTGCAGTAGATCGGTGACATTGAAAATCCCGCGTTGAAAAGCCCCTGTGATTTCCCCGAGCTTCTTTCCATTGAGAAAAACCGTGGCCTTCCAGTTGATCCCTGCAAATTTCAACCAGACTGTCTTGCTCGCAAAATCTGAAGGTGTGGTGAAGGATGTTCGATACCAGTGAGCCTTGGTGAAGACGCTCTCAGGAATACTCGCATCAGGAATCTTGCCTCCATTTACGGCACCATTTTTATCATAAGAAACCTTGTTGTTGATCCCCATATAGGGATCGGGGTAAGTCCCTGCCTTCACATAGGAATCAAGCAGGCTTCCAGGCACAACGGCCTGCATCCATGTTTCCTTCAATTTGAAGTCTGGGGCTGAAATTTTTTCGCCGGAATCAACCTCCTTCGCAGAGGAAATTACCTGCCAGTTTTGAGCTAGTATCACTGGCGTCGGCTGAGTGGACAGAGAAATGTCTGTCGCCGCAAGCAGTGGGAGTAGCATGAGGGGGGAGAGTGCTTTCATCGGTGGACTCTATTCAAACTGAACTATCCAGGGAATTGATTTATTTTCTTTGCTGTTAATAATCAAAGTGACGAGGTTCCCTTCGGTGGCATTGGGTTCTAATGTGGCAACGGCATCCATTGCAGTTGTCTTGATAGCTTTTGCTCCGTTTTGGGCGAGAACAATACGGAAGAGCTCCCCTCCAACGACATTGGCGGTGCCTGAGAGAGTCTTTGAGGCGGCATTCCAGGTCACATCGGCCAGTTCATATCCTCAAAGACACAGTTTCTCACCCATGAGTTCTCGCAGCCGTCGATTTCAAGCCCTCGCCAGCCGGAGTCATTAAGCCAGGAGCGATGATTGACGAACATTTGCTTCCAGTCGCCGCGGAATCGTATGAATTCCACACCCACGTCGGAAAGCAAATGTGTCTGTTCGACCCACCAATCCTTTCCGTTGTCGACACCCAGCATCAGGGGTTCCGCAAGATGAACCAGATTCCCCGAGACGGCCGTGATCTCATGGATGGAAATTCCTGAACTCTATTGCGGATCCCATGGGTGAGGAGCTATGAAGGAAGCATTGGACTCCATCTTTGGATTCAGTCTCAACACAATCCGCTCTCTCGGTTCAAATCGATGCTCCGCGCCCAATGTCAGCTCCATTGATCTCCGGCTTGCCTTCGATGTGACTCTTGGCGGTTTTTGGCGAGATTGTCTTCGGGTTGGTAATGGCAATGGGTGCCTTACCGGTCCAAATCTGCAGGGGATTGTGGGGCTGCAGTTCCGCCGATGAATACAAAATGGTTCCGTCAATGCCGCTTCCCGAACCACGAAGAACCACCCTGCTTTGGGTAACCCGAATCCTGGGCTGGGTTGTCATTTTGTCATCATTGATGATGAAGGTACCGTTTGGAAAAAAACAACACAGACTCCAGCAGCCTCGCAGGCATCGACGGCCGCCTGGATTGCGGCGGAAGCATTTTTACCATTGTTCGGAACGGCCCCGTAATCGACGACGTTGAAAACCGGCCCCTTGATCTCGGGGATCGCCTTTTCACCATGGTGATATCCGCTGTAGCTGAAATCGGGAAGTAGCGCCGACGGTGAGTCAGCGACAAATTCCTTCCACAAGGAGGTATTGGCAGTCTTCGGATCTGCTGCGGGTGCAGAGACAGCGAGAGCTCAGAAAAGAAACTGAAAAAGCATGCTGGATCTCAGGGATAATCTGGTCATGACAGGACGCATGCTCCGTAGGGCCCAAATGGCATAGATCGATGGGAAAATATCCCTCTTGGTAGGGAATGGATACCGTCATCGGGTGTCTCTGGGCCAAAAAATGCCAACTCCCTGACTCTTCGCCGCCGAGGGGTAACTAAAAATCCCCCACTCATCTCCTTCCTTAACCAAATAATCAGCCAACCTTTTGAAAAACCGCTCTGATCAGCGCTTCCCTAACTCGCCGATTATGATGCCTGCCGCCGTCCGCGACTCAATACTCTCCGAGGGAATCTCCTCTACGCCCCCCCCTTGACCATGATTGGTGATTATTCTCTCTCTGAAAATCGAGCGCTTTTTCTTGCTGGATTGAGGAACGAAGCCAGTTGGATTCTACCGGCAGTGATAGCAAAATATTCAAAGAGCCTCTTATACAAGAAAGTCTTACGGAACCAATCGGCCTCGATCGCAAGGAATTTGCTCGTTGGCATCCTGATGGATCCACGGGAAAGGATTAGCATACGATGACAACTGGATTTAAGATTTTTACTCCTTAGCCTGATTCGACCAAAAACATACCCCTCAATGAAACGACATACACGCATCCTCCTGATTGGACTGCTCTTTACATCACTGACCGTATTTGCCAAATCGTCGACTGCGGCACCCCAGATCTACACCTTCGCAACGAATGCCCCGCAGTCCTCTGACTACTCAGTTACCGTAGATGGCAAGCCACTCTTCCTGCTCGATACAAAGGTCGCCGCGATCGCGACCTTCGGAATCACCGGACAAACCGAAATCCGTGTGAAACCTATCTCCCCTTTTCATGATGTGGTAATCCGCCCACTGAGCAAGGGAATCAAGCCGACCGTTGAGAACGGCGAGATCAGTTTCACGATCGACAGCCCAATGCAACTGAGCCTTGAACTCGATGGGAAATTCGGCAAGGCCGACCACCCGCTTCTGTTCTTTGCAAATGCCCCAGAACATCGACCCGTCGATCTCAAGGATCCGAACCTGATCTATTTCGCCTCTGGGCAGATTCATCAGGCAGGAGCCATCACCCCGAAGAGCAACCAGACCGTTTATCTCGCGGGAGGGGCCATCATCGAGGGATACCTCGATATACAAAACTCCACAAATGTGAAGGTGATGGGGCCAGGTGTTTTAGATGGCCCCTCGGTGGAGAAACCACTTCCTCCGGAGCGAGGCCACAACATGATCCACATTCAGAGATCAATGAATGTGGAAATCCGCGACATTTTGGTCATCAATGGTGACTGGAACTGGACATTCCATATGATTCAGTCCACGGACATTCTTGTTGAGAATCTAAAGATGGTCGTCTGGTTCCCTCGAGGGGTAGATGGCATTGATGTCAATGCCTGCCAGAGGGTGAAGATTCTGAATTCCTTCATCATGCCAGGGGATGATTGCATCGCCATCAAGTGCATGACCTACGACCCCAAGAACTACAAAATTACCTCCGACGTCCTCGTGAAAGGATGTGTCTTCTGGAATCAATGGCAGGGCAACGGACTGGAGATCGGCTATGAACTCAAGGGCGATGCCGTCCGCAACATCTCATTCCAAGACTGCGACCTTATCCATATGCTCGCGGGCCAGACAATCAGTATCCACAACGGTGATACTGCCACAGTGGAGAATGTCTCTTACGAAAATCTCCGCATCGAGGATGCCTCCCACAGCCCGAGTTTCGTCACACTTCGCCTCGGTCTCTCGGGATATAGTCAGGATTTTCCGGACCAGTATAAAAAGCAAAAAGATGGCACCATCGTACCCATGCCCAAGGAGATTGGAGTCAAAGAGAGCCTGGGAGGGAATTGGATTCGCGTTGCCGATCCCAAACAACTCGATGCCGGTCGTGGCTGTATTCGCAATATCTCCTTCAAAAACATTCAGCTCTTGGAAGACAAATTCCCTCCAATCCTGCTCATCGGATACGATGATCTTCACATGATCGATGGCATTACCTTTCAGGGAATCAGCATCGGAGGGAAATCTGTAACGAATTGGCCTGAAAAAAAGATGAAAGTAGAATTCACAAAAAATCTCCAGTTCTTACCTTGAGAAGGAACTGAAGAAATCCCATGACTATGGTTTCAAGACCAGGACTCGCTGAAAATAGAAAATTGGATTTTTAATTTGCACTTAATCTTCTAACTTCCACCTTTTCCCTTTCACTATCCTTGAAGATAAAACTCCTCCCTCTCACGGCACTCACACGGCCGCTCCTCGCCACTTTTTCCATAACCTTCTCAAGTGTCCTGGCTGCGGATCCTGTGCCAGCTCTCCCTCCGCTTCCAGTCACCATAAGGGCAGGCTTGGAGAATCCATCAACACTTATTCCTGTTGATTTCACTGGCCTCAGCTTCGAGACCTCGCTCCTGCTGCCAGATACCGAAGGAAGGCACTACTTCTCCCCTGATAACAAGGCACTCTTAAATCTCTTTCATACGCTAGGGGTCAAGAACCTCCGCATCGGGGGCAATACAGGGGATCGCGACTTCCGTAAGGCCCCATCCGAAGCCGACATCGACAGCCTGTTCTCCTTTGCCAAAGAATCAGGAATCAAGGTCATTTACTGCCTCCGTCTCTATAATGGGAATCCGCAGGAGGATGCGCGTGTCGCCAAGTATATCACAGACCACTACGCCCCTCTGATCGAATCCTTCTCAATCGGGCAGGAACCGAGTGCCTATCCCGTGGAGAAAATCGATACTCGGCGTTCCGATGAACGCATGGGAGCTGGACACACGCACTATTCCTACGAATCCTATGCGACGAATTGGAGTCGGTTTTCCGATGTGATTCTAGCAAGCGTACCCAAGGCGAAGTTCTCAGGCCCTGGAGTCGATTTGGATCCCGAGTGGCCGAGGCATTTCATGGCCGATTTCGGGAAGAGTGGACACATCGACCTACTCACTGCCCACATCTACCCTGGCGGAGCTGGCGGAAAGGTTCCCGTGCCCGAGGTAGGACGCGACAAGATGCTCTCATGTGAATTCGATCCCATCTACGAGAAGCTGGCTGCGGGTCTTATTTCCGCAAGTGATGGTACCGTCCGTTTCCGGCTGGAGGAGGCCAACAATTTCTTTAACGGAGGCACAAGGGATGCAAGCAATACTCACACAGCATCTCTGTGGGGACTCGACTTCATGTGGTGGTGGGCCTCACACGGTGCAGCAGGTGTGAACTTTCATACGGGAAACCAGGTCGCCGCCGGAGACAAGCTCGTTCCATGCAAGTACACCGCATTTTACAACACCAAGGAGGGATGTGCCGTTCAACCTCTCGGCTACGGGATGAAGGCGTTCTCGCTCGGTGCTTCGGGGCACATCGTGCCGCTGACCCTGAGTCCCTCCGACCCTGGCCTGCGCGCGTATGCTTCGGAGGAAAAGGGGATGCTAAGCCTCACCCTGATCAACCGCACCTACGGGGCCATTGCTCGCACCTTTGAATTGGCCCTCGACATTCAGCAGGCATTAGGTTCCCCCGAGACACTTACCCTCTCGGCTCCACAAGGTGATCTTGCCGCAAAGACCGGCATCACCCTCGGCGGTGCCCCGATCCTTTCCGACGGCTCATGGAAAGGTGCTTGGACTCCATTGAACCCCTCTGCTACCGGAAAATACACCTTTCCTCTCCCTTCAGCCACGGCCGTGATCATTCGTGTGCCTGTAGCTTCCTCTTCTCATTGAGCCCCTCACAGACAGACTCATGCTCCCTATCCCCCCCTCATTAACACAACATTGCTTCTTCATTCTTCTCTCTTCGTTACTGCTTCTTGGTAGGCCCTGCACCCTTCAAGCAGAGAAAGTCGATTTCAAGCAGTGCCATGCAAGCTGGAGTGAGACCGAGTTGGTATTGAGCAATGCCCACTTTGAACGGCGTTGGCTCCTTGGTGACAATGGCCTTCTAACTGCCACTTCATTTCGCAATCTAAAGACAGGCACCGAATGGATTCGTGAACCTACAAAGACTCCTGCGCCCATCCCTGCCAATCTTGCTAAGGAGAAGCGCGCCCTTTCCATCACAAGCCGCTCGGGGCAGCTCACGACGACAGGAGAAGAGGGACTAGAGATCACCCTGACCAGCAAGGGTATTAGTGGTACCGAGTCCATGATCTGCAAATTCCGAGTCTATCCTAACGCAAGCGGTGTCGAGACCACCTTTGCTCCCGGATCACACACAGCATTTTCGCTTAAAGCTTCACTTTATCAAAAATCTTCCAGCGCACCATCAGTCACTGGACTCGAAGCCTCCTTGCAAAAGACTGAAGGATCAGCTGGCGACGCCTTAGAAAATCTCATGCTCTCACCTCGGCACCTGCGTCTGATTCAGGTGATCTTTCGGGATCAGACTGATGCAAATAATGAGCTAGTTCAGGAAAACGAATGGATGCTGCTCAATGAAAACAATCTCAAACTTTCTGGAAATCTCTTTGCCGTCGAAGATCCCCTCACCGGTGAAGGACTTGTCTTTCTGAAACTGGCTCCCCTCCCCCATGCACGCAGCTTTCCCTCGGAGGAGGATTGCATCGTCAATGCATCCCATCGGCAAGTGAGCTTCACAGGACAAGGGTATCCCTTTGTTCTCCTGACCTACTCGGGTGGACGCACGGGACGCACTGCGGTCTTGCACGATCTGCAAAGAGAGTTGCGAACATATGATCCGAATCGCGACGGCATGTTTCTAAGTAACACTTGGGGAGATCGCTCCCAAGATGGCAAAGTCAGCGAAGCATTCCTACTAAAGGAGATTGATGCAGGAAGCAAAATGGGAGTCGATGTCGTGCAGATCGACGATGGATGGCAAAAAGGAGTGAGTGGCAATTCCTCCTTGGCAAAAAATGGAAAGAAGGGCACCTGGGGAAATTTCTGGGATGCAGGCAATGACTTCTGGGATGCAAATCCCACGCGATTTCCTCATGGCCTCAATCCGGTAGCCAAGGCCGCTCGCGATCACGGAATCAAGCTGGGTCTCTGGTATGGCCCTGACACCACCCATGATGGAATCAACTGGAACCGCGACGCGGAACTTCTCATGAAGCTTCATCACGACAATGGCATCAACTATTTCAAATTCGATGCTATTGATATTTCTCGCCCCGATTCCGAGAAAAACTTTCGCCGCCTTGTTGATCAGCTCATCGATCAGTCAAGGGGAGAGATCGCCATCGACTTTGATGTGACGGCTGGAGCGCGGGCAGGATATTTTGGGATGCCTGCACAAGGGCCAATCTTCGTGGAAAACCGCTACACGGATTTCCCAAATTACTGGCCCCACCTCACCCTTCGCAACCTCTGGATGCTCTCCCAGTATATCGATCCAATCCGCTTGCGGATGGAGATCCTGAATAACACTCGTAATACAGAGAAATATGGTGATGATCCTCTCGCCCCCGCAAAGTATGCCCCCGATGCTCTCTTCGCCAGCGTCATGTTTGCCAATCCGCTCGGATGGTTTGAAATCTCCAACCTTCCCGAAAACTACCGCGAATCTGTCAGCAAACTTGTTGCCATCTGGAAGAAAGAACGCTCTCAGCTCTTTTCAGGGCAGATACTACCTATCGGAGAAGCTCCCGATGGTAATGCTTGGACAGGATTTGCCTCAGTCCCACGCAATGATGGCCCCGGCTATCTGCTCCTTTTCCGCGAACTCAATCCTAGCCCCACATGGTCGATAGATTTGAATCTCTTTCCTGCCAGCAAACGAAAAGTTAGCGTGCTTGCAGGCAAAGGTGCCGCGCATATTGATGGCAACAAACTCACTGTTTCCATTCCAGAGAAACTCCAGTATCTCCTCCTAAAACTGGAATAAGCGTTCCGATCATGGTTTGGCAAAATCTGCCGTCGTCGCCAGACGCCATGTAACACCACCGTCATCCGACGATCGAATCGCCGATCAGCAAGACCCGCAGGAGAGCTGTGTTGGTGTCTGAGCACTGATGAAATCCCCAATTGCCGTTGATGGGGTGAAGTCGAGGATCGGTCTCTTCTACTCCTGATAAGCGAATAACAAACGA
>CAIPWR010000048.1 GCA_903868795.1 uncultured Spartobacteria bacterium
CAGAACTTTCCAACTTTTGAGTATTCATCCCTTTGAGAAGGTTCCTATCCATGAACTACTTACAGAAACCGACTTCAAATCTTATATGCCTCAAGAAAATAACCAGTTGATGCTGTTAGACTTATAACCGGACGCTAGTGTCCCAATTTAGAAAACGCATGAAATGCTCCCCTTTGAAATATCGTAGAGAATCGGCTGATTGACAGTGCTCGGATATCACTCCAAATTTGCAAAATCAGGCGGGTATCAGATTGGCAAGGACGATGGCGTTTTTCATAAGCAGTTTTATTACAGTCTCTGAATCCGAATTTATTTGTCGATAGATGGGGGAATGCGTTATCGAAAACATTGCTATTGGATCGGTTCTTTGACCCTTTCAAAAACCAGAACCCAATCCTGCGGTGATGGAACATTTTTTTTGAAACTCACCGGCTTGGCCGTCGTGTCACCTGCTTTCGCTGTGGCTTTGATTGTTCCCTGGTCAAACTTCCGGCCCGTCGCCGGATCGAAGTAGTAGGCATGCCAATCGACATCCGGCTCTAGATTCACAATCTCCGGACCATCCCAGTTGTATGGATTGCGACGCGGGAGGTAAATGAATCGCACCTCGCCTGGGATCCCGGCGGCATAGCAATTGGGTGCCCATTCCGGATGCGGCTCGAACCGCCACCACGGATATTGCTCCAGAAGTTTCTTGCCGATCCCCACCTGGGTTGAACCGGGATAGTTCATCCCTTCTTTCCAGGTCGTCCAGTCATAGGGCTGGCCATGCCATGCACCCCAATTTCCATGATCGCCTTCCACTCCCGCAGGCCAGACCCCCGCCGCTCCATAGGTGTGGCCCGCCGCTCCGTTCAGCATATACATCCAGAAGATATGCCGCTGAATATCTCCGAATCCCTGCTGCATGTGCCCCTCATAACATGTCTCACCACACAACACTGGCATGGTTGGCTTTTGTGCACAGACTGTGGTGAGAGCATTCAGCGTATCTTTCCCGAACAAGGCGTTTTCGCGGTGAAGCGCAATAATCATGTCGTAATCAATCACGGCGTCGTCGCCCGTTACGCCTTGGCGGAGTTTGGGACTGCCGACATGGCAAGTCAGTGGATGGTGGTAAGGGTCAATACTGCGCAGGTATTTTGCCACTTCAGCCCACGATCCCTTTCCCCATTTGGCTTCCTCCGGGATCTCACCGGCAAGAATCCACATCACCGGGTAAGCTCCGTAACGCGCAATCAGGTAACGCCAGTGCCGCTTGAGATTGACAGCCCCAAACGCTTTCATGCTGTCACAATCGCCTCGCCCCCATGCGCCGACGATCGCCGGAATAAGTCCCGAATCCACGAGATGTTTGATGCGTCTGTCCGCATACTCAAAATACTTTGGATTGATGACGCTTAAGTCCTTGGCCTGGTAAGGTTGGCCCCCTTCATTTTCCCAGCTTGGTTTGAAGAAATCTTCATCAGGATAAGGTCCACAGACAATCTGCACCACGGAGAATCCCTTGATCCTGCGGTCGGTGGTCAATTCCTGAAATCCTTCCCATGTCAGCCGTTTGGCCAACCCCTTCCACCAAGTGTCACCGAGCCAGAGAAACGGCGTGCCGTCGGCGTGCTCGAAGTGATGATGATCCCCAGCCACGCGGAGAAATCCGTGCTGTAGCAGAGGATTCTTTCCAGTGTATCCAACAACCTGGAGCACATGCTCCTGTCCGTTCAGCCCGGCATCGGACTTGTCCGTGCTTTCAATGTGGTATTTGTATTCGCCTTGCGTCGGCGGCGCGAAACGAACCGTCCATTTCCTTCCTCCCGCCCAGAAAGCCGGGACAATCCATTGTGTATTTCCCTGACTGAAGACGACATTGACCTCCGCTTCCTTAAAAGGGTTTGTGTAGTTCTTTGTGGACTCAAAGCTGGTTTCAAATACATCCCACTGACTACTCTGAGCAGACTGGTTGGGGGTAGTCGTATTGGCCTCAGTAGCAACCGCCGAAACAGTAAGTGCAGCGAGCAGTGCTGCGATGAGGTGAGGTGTTTTCATATACTGTGATTGGTAAATTGAATTCCCATAGGGATCAGAGACGGATTCGGGCAAGTTCTGCTGGGGCTACATTCCAGCCCTCAATTCGGACAGACACTTCGTGTCCTTGGATTTTTTGGGAATCAAATTCTGCGGTCACATTCTTCGATTCCCCAGGGGTGAGGGAAATATAGTTGTCGGAATAAAACACAGGGGCTACCAGCTGACCCGTTAAAAGATCCACGAGCTTAATCCGCGTCATAAGGGCCACTCCGTTGGTGCCGTTTTGCAAATTGATCGAAAGTTTGCAGACATCTTTCTCCCGCTTTAGTGAAACGGTTCCAGTCGCTTTCACCTCATGCATCCCTGACAACGCTCGGTAGTCACCAATTTTACGGCTCTGCCAATAGAAGTTGTCAGACAAGCTCCTTCCTCTTGCGTCTTTGAGTTCCAGTTTAATGAAATAAGCGTCTGATAGATCGTTCTTCGATTTTGTCGCATCGGAGTCTGCCTTATTCAATCGGAAGCAAGTGGTCGCCGCGTTGGCGGGGCAGCTCACCACGGCTGATTTTTGAGAATACTCCTGTCCGTCCATCTGGTAGATTCGCGCCTGGACTTGCACCCCATTCAGGTTGGTAAATGTATTGTCGATGACTTTCACATTCCCCGAAACCATATTCCACTGAATATGGATAGGCTCGCACGCCTTTCTACAGGCAAAGTACACGGCAGTCGGCTCGAAGTAGTAGTCGTAGGTGTTCCATGTCAACGAGGGCCAGACCGGATTGCTCATCCAGAGCATGATGCCTGAGCAATCATTCCACAACTTGTCGTTCCACCCCTCGAAGATGGCCTTGAATGTTTCCATGTTGACCATCTGGGCCTTGCGGCAGCAATCTTCGATACCTGTTGGTGCCCCATAGGCTGCAATTGCCTGTTCGGTGATCTTGCAAAAATAGGGACGAGGACTGTTGGCGAGGACTGTGCCTGTTCCCAGGATCATCGAGGTGAGTTCCGGTCGCATGAACCCGCTGTCATAAGCCCAGTCATGTGCTCCCCAGCCATCACCAATGGGCCAAAGTTGATCCCACGGCATCATGCGCCGCATACTCTCGACACATGGTATTGCCGGTGAGCCGACTTCGGTGCGCCAGCCTTTTGCCAGCTTCGTATAGAATCGCGGCGTGAATGTTTCATAGGGGCCATCAGATCCCATTTCTGTCGAGTTATTGAGGTAGAGCCGCGTGCCGTCCAACTGTGAAACCAGTCCCGGCATCTTATCCTCCAGTCCCTTGCACGGACCGTCCTCATTGGCCGAACACCAGATGGCGACGCAGGCATGATTGCGCATCGCCAGTAGTTTGTCCCGGGCGTTTGCGAGGAACATTGGAACATTATCCGGCGGCCTGCCGTGGTTGGACCAGAATTCGTCAAACACCATCAACCCGTATTCGTCGCACAAGTCGTAGAAATCCTCCTTGGCCACATTGCCCAAGCAGTTGCGAATCATGGTGAAATTCATTTCTCGTTCCAACCGCAGTCGCGTTTCGAATCCCGCATGGTCGCACCGCAACATTCCTTCATCCATGCCCCAGTTGACGCCCTTGACCATGATCTTCCGACCATTACACAGGATGGTCTGCGGATCTTTGAGGTAAGTGAATTTCCGGATGCCAATCTTTGACTTTTTGGTATCGGTAATGACTCCATTGTCTTTCTCGAAGCAAATCGTGAGATTGTAGAGATGTGGGTCGCCATAGCCATTGGGCCACCAGAGCTTTGGATTGGCTATGGAAAGAGAGGGCTGGGTTGTCTTGTCAATTGTGACCTCGATTTCTTGATTGGCCCCGACTTGTACCTTCTTCTCAAAGGCAATGTCGCCGATGCTGCCGCGCACTGTACCGCTGCACGAGGTCGCAGAGTTATTCCTTACCGATGCCTTGATTGTAAGGTCAGCGCGAGAAAGATCCGGGAGCAGGGGCAGTTCAGTAATGACAAACGGATTTGCGAGGGTGACATCACCGCTGGTGCTTAACCAGACCTTGTTCCAGACGCCGATGTTCCGGTCGGCAATGCACGGTATCCAATCCCAGCCGCCTGATTCGACAAAACATGGGGCGTTGGGTTCCAGGAATCTACAGAAACATTCCTCGATGGACTTGGCTACTGAGTCGAGTGATTTTGGCAATGGCTGAACCAGTATGGCAATGCAATTTGTTGCACCTGGCACGAGCTTTCCGGTGAGATCAAATTTACCAATTGCAAACGCGCCTTCCGTCGTGCCGACAGCAGAGCCATTCACAAAAATTTCCCCGCAGTGGTTAATGCCATCACAGTTCAACCAAATCCGTTTTTCTCGATAGCTTTCTGGAATCACTAATTCCATCCGATACCACCACTTACTTCGACAAAACCAATCGGACACCTGTTGCTGCTGATTCCCATAGAATGGATCAGGAATGGCCCCATCGTTCAGATACGAGGTCAGCACTGTGCCAGGCACGGTTGCAGGCAACCATCGGTGGTCATCAAAACCGATTCGGGAGATGACAGCGGCGTCATTCGTTTCATAGTTCTGGCTGACAAGCCGCCAGTTGCCGGAGAGATTCCATGTACCATCTCCTGCCGGAGGTGGAAGCGGAGCCGGCGTTGCCACTACCCCGCCACTGCCATACACCTCAAACTCGTTCAACTCGATGCCTTCGGGCAAACCCTGATCCTGCTCTGGACACCACAACCTGACATAGCGCTCCTTGACCGGCGTTAGTGGAATTTTATCAACACCGCCTAGACAGTCCGATTTGATGGCAATATCCCGCCAATTTTCGACACGGCCTGTCTGTGGAGATGGTGCGGCATCGGTCGAAGCTTGAATCTGGTATTTCGCCGGGAAGAGACCTCCCCATTTCAACACAACCTTGTTGACCATGCACTCCGCTCCCAGATCCACCGTGATCCAGGTCTGATCGCTCACGTGGATTCTCGGCAAACTGTGCCACTTGGTTTCGGGGCGTCCATCCGTGGCCATATGTCCCATGTTGATCCAGTCGGCTGAGCCCGAGGTATAGGCGGCGCGGTTCAGCGCGAGATTATGATCCTGTTCTCCCCCCGTGAGGCGTTGCTAGGGGGGTGGGGGAGGGCGCAGGGTCAGCAGGAGCATTGGTCTCTCCGGCTAAGAGCGATGATGCCGTAAGGGCGATGCCAAAAAACCTAAGCAAAGAGATCATTGTTATTATAGGGTTATGAAGATAGGTGCGGTGGTAGAGCGGGGGAGGGAAAAAGCATTTCTAAGGAGCTACGAGTCGGAAGGCCCAAGAGCCGAAAGCTCCTTTTTCCCGTCCCACGAGCCCCATGATGACAAAGCGGCCAGAGTGAGGATGAGTGAAGGGATAGTAGGTGGGCCTGAGTCCGTCTGGTTCGGCAATTTTCAGGGTCTCATCAGGAGGTGTCGTTGGCGGAGTTGCTGAGGCTCCGGGATCTTTATCGTAGAACCAGAGGTTGACTTGTTGCAGTTTATTGGTTGGCGGTGTCGCGTTAAACCAAGGTCGTCCAAAGACGACTCCTCGCGAGGGGAGAGATTTTCCATAATCACTCCAAAGCATGATGGGAGCAGGCGCGGTCTTTGTCTCTTGGGGCTTTGTTTCGGATGGCGCCACGGCAGGAGCATTCGTAGCGACAAGATCAGAACTCCATAGGCCAGTAAAAATATCGCCTCTGAGTCTTTTGTAATGATCCTTGGAGGGCAGACTTGGCATGTTGATAGCTGTAGGAACAGGCAGAAAGATCAGCGGCTTCGGTGGTTGCCCCACATGAATCATAGCGGAGGTTTCCCCTTCTTGATTGGGAACACTCACGGAGATTTTGTGATCGCCTGGAGTTAATCCCGTGAAAGATACCGTCGTCTGCCCAGGTTGAGTTCCCTTCAAATTGAGATGAACGAAACGGTCTAGTTGACCATCAACCTTCACCGCAAGAGGCCACGAAGTGTAGCGATCGCTGGAGGTTCCGGTATTTACACAGGAGATGGCTACTGTAGGAAGATGACGACGATCAGGGGCCTGAGTTACGGATAGGATCTTAATGGAAAGAGGAATACTCACTCCTGTGGTTGCAACGATTTCCTTGGGGATCACATTGAAACCCTCAACCATGAGATGAGGTTCCGTTTTTTCCAAGAGAGCTGTGCGGAAGCTGAGGGAAAGGTCTCGCTTCTCATGAGGCATCAGGGTGAGTGCATTATCCGACCAGAAGCTTGGGAGGACTTCCTGTCCCTGTGCGCCTTTGAGTACTTCCACCCAGACATTGGCTGCTGGTGTCGAGGAGGTATTTTCGACGGTGATCGAATACGAAGTCTCAGCATCTTTGGTTTCCTGTTTTGTGACCGTGGCTGTCACAGTTGCTGGAGCCAGCGTCTGCATCGTCGTCCAAACCTGATCCTTTTGGACCCAACGGACATCGCGATCCTGCACCACTCCATTAGTATCGGTAAGAGTGAGAGCGAGGAAGTGGAGTTTGTCATCATTAAACTCTTCTGCGAGTGATCCCACCGGAGTCGTCGCATCAGCCAAGGCATCGACCACAAATTCTTTGGTAAATTCTGTCGCACCTGTTGGACTGACAATCTCAGCTTTCACCTTGAGTTTCTGCGGAACGGACAGCGTACTCTCCAACTGTAGTGCATTGTCATCAAGGCTGTGCTGGATATGTAGCGGTTTGCAGGCGGCCTTCATTCCATAATACCCCGCATTGGGTCGCAGATACCAATCCCACAACTGGTAGGGCATACTTGGCCAAGCGGTATTGACCTTCCACAAATGCGTGCCTGCATTATACGGGCGTCCCTTGTTGGCCGCCTCGTAAATAGCACGGTAGCTTGCCCCAGTATAGAGATCGGCTACCCAGAGATATTCAGCAAGATCTGGCATCGGCCCAAAGTTTTTTCCAATTTCTGAGTGGGTAACATTAATGAAAACATCGGTGCCATCGTGGAAGCCGAAGGTTTTATTGAACGGAAAATCCAAGTCGTTCGGTTGATTCCAATCAGGAATGGCCTTGGCCACAGAATTCATCGGCATGAAGCAGGCCAGGCCGATTTCGTTTTTGCTGGCATTGCCGTGGTTATACATCGAGAAATAATTTTTTATCGGCACCCACCCATAAGGGCCATGAGACTGCATATGAGGATTCGGTGCCCATGTGTCGTCGGCTGCCATACTGCAAGGTACCCAAGGACGGGTTCCATCCATTGCTGGCAGGATAAAATTCTGCATTGGTCTGGCCCAGTTGGCCTTGGGAGCGGTTTCGTTTTCTCCCTCCCAGAGCATCAGGCTGGGATGACTCCTCATGCGATCAATCGTATCGGTCATGTTCTCAATCATCACCTGAGGATCTCCATGATAACCTTGGATAGAGGTGCTGGCCAAATCCTCCCAGACCAGTAGGCCGTTGCGATCGCAGGCATCGAAAAATGCTTCGGGCGGCATGATGCTACAGCCATTAACACGAACAACCGTATGGTTTCCTTCGGCCATCAAACGCACTTCGTCACGATAGCGTTGAGCACTCCAACTCAACAGGGTGTCGGCTATCCAAGCTCCACCAGTGAGTCGGATGGTACGGCCATTGCAGAGAAACGCCCTGCCTCCGCTTGGGAGGATGTAGCTTCCGACAGTGCGCACACCCAGAAGTGAGGAGGCAGTGCCCGAGACTTTCCCGTCAACCGTAGAAGTGACTGTCAGTTTATAGAGGGGGTGATCTCCATAAGTGACGGGCCACCAGACATGGGGATTAGCAATCACCAGTTCGTGATGATCCGAGGGGTGGAGAATGAACTCATGCCGACCTGGCGCGGCATCTAGAGTTGTCTGCATCTCGATGACCGAGGCCTGGAATCCAATCGGCTCGATTCGCACCGTGAGTGTTGTTGGGACGGTGGCCATCGAGGCATTGTCGAGATAGCCTCGCACTGTGATGGGGGCATCTGCATTCGGCTCCCAGTGAGGATCAACGAACCCAGCCGGATCGCGTACAGCGACGGGGCCGGTCGCCTCGACCCAGACATGTTGCCAGAGGCCGATGTTGCGGTCGCGCACGCTCGGAGTCCAATCCCAGCCAATGGTCTGATACATCGTGACATTTTTTAAAATGTCACCATCGCCACCATTCGAACCAAATGCGCCATGCAGGCCGTCGAGTTGCTCAAAAAGCGGATCGCCAGGAAAATCCAGCGGATGAATGCGGACTGCAAGAGTATTTACTCCGCCGATCTTAGCTTCCTTAGTAATGTCAAAGCGGAAGCGTTCAAACATTCCCACAACATCCTTGGCATCGGCGATTTGTTTGCCGTTGAGCCAGATATCGGCGCGGTAATTGATGCCATCGAGATGAAGCCAGATTATTTTTCCCTGATCGTTAGCAGGAAGCTGGAATGAGGTGCGGAACCAGTATGGCCGGTCAAAGGGATTGGAATGATCGGGAAGATGACTGTATTTGAGCAAATCATAACGCTTATTTTCGACTTCATTGACATCGGGAATTTTCATCATGTTGGTGCCGATGATCGGATCAGGATAGATGCCGTGGCGCACCAAGGTCGCAAGAGGGGTGGTGGGAACCGTGGTTGGATACCAGTCGGAGACCGAAAATGATGGGGATGAAAACTTCTCGCCATGATTTCCGGCAATGGCCTCTTCCTTCATCTGCCAGTTGTCATGCAGGACGATGGCGTTGGATGAAACCGCTCCGAGCGGCTCGGCATCCACCGCAGGGAAAGAGATAACGGGAGTGGCAGTTGAAGCGGAACGCGCCGAAATCCCTCCCATGACGCAGAGAAAAGAAAGGAGAAGGGAGATGCTTTTAGTGAGGCTTGAGCACGGGGGGATCATGGATGTATTTCATACTTGCCTATTTTACTCAGCGCAAGCATTTGTATAAACAAATGAATGTTCGAACAATTCATCGAGCGGCTCCCATTCATCTCCAAATCGAGGGAAAATTGCGCCAAATGATAGCACTGAAGAAATATCAACAGGGAGCCCTTTTCCCTGATGAAGTGAGGCTTGCCGAGAGTTTTAAGGTGAGCCGAGGAACACTACGCGCTGCACTCACCCGTCTCGTGAATAAAGGACTTCTGGAACGAAAGGCGGGTGTAGGAACACGCGTGGCAAGAGTTCGTCCCTCGGAATCAGGAATTCGCGAGTGGCGCAGTTTTTCCCAGGAGATGGAGGCCAAGGGGATTCAGGTTGAGAATTTTCTGCAAAAATATGAGCTCGTAAAACCGAGCAGGGAGGCCGAGCAGGCTCTTGTGCTGAAGGCAGACAGCCTCGTGTATCGCCTTGATCGTGTGCGAGGATGTGATGGGATTCCCGTGCTTCACTCTCGATCCTGGTTTCATCCACGACTCGGACTTTCGGGAAAGGAGCAATTCGATCGACCTCTTTATGAACTGATCGCGTCTGAGACGGGTGCAAAAATAGGATGTGCGCATGAGGAGTTCAGGGCCGAGATCGCTACGCCTCTCATGGCAAATCTACTGCATGTGGAAAAAGGTGAGCCGCTTCTCCTTCGCCGCCACACAGTCTTTGATACCGAGAACCGCCCGATGGAATTTGCCGAGGTTCGTTATGTGAGTAATCGCTTCACACTGACACTCGATCTGAAGAGGGAGATGTGATGATACTCGTTGCTGATTTTGGAGGGACAACAATCAAGCTGGGACTTGTCCAGGATACCCAGATTATTGCAAAAACACGACTTGATGCTCTTGCGAATCATCCGATGCAAGATCGTCTGGAGGCTGTAGCCAAGTCATGGGAAAGCCTCTTGCAAGAACAGTCTCGTTCCTTGAAAGATTGTATCGGTGTTGCCCTCGCGCTTCCTTTCATAGTGGATGTTCGAAATTCCAGGGTTTGTGGGGAATTTGGAAAATTTCCGGGTGCTAGCGAGATCGACTTTTCTGAATGGAGTCAATCGCGCTTAGGTCTTCCCCTTGTGATGGAAAATGATCTCCGCCTGGCTCTTTTAGGTGAATCGGTAGTTGGTTCGGCAAAGGATAACGAGCATGTGGTGATGCTGGCCATTGGGACTGGAATTGGATGTGCGGTAATTTCTGGCGGCCGACTTTTTCACGGGGCCAATAACCGCGCCGCCTCCCTTCTAGGTCATAGCTGCATTGCCTATAACGGGAGTGTCGGACGATGTGGTAATATTGGCTGCGCTGAGGATCTGGCCTCTACCGCCACGCTTGGCGAACTGGCAAAATCGCACCCTGATTTTACGGAGAGTTCCCTGTCTCGTGCAGCAAGAATTGATTACGAAACAGTGTTTGCCTTGGCGGAAGTTGGAGATGTCTGCTCGCTAGGAGTTCGGGATCAAAGTCTCACTATCTGGGCAACACTCGTGCAGAATGCCGTGCTTGCTTATGACCCTGAACTTGTTGTTCTAGGGGGAGGAGTTCTTAAAAGCCAGGAAATCATCCTTCCTGCGATCCGAGAACATTTGCGTCGTTATATGCCGTGCATTCCTTGGGAGATACCCATCGTGGCCGCGACACTGGGAGATGATGCAGCACTCATCGGGGGAGAGGCTTTGTTCCGGCAAATCCACCTAAAACAATAATCATGAATAAGCTCTACCCCTGCTCACTTCTAACTGTGCTATTTTCCAGCATCGCCGGATTTTCTCTGGAAGTGGCTGAAGCGAATCCAAAGACATTGCCTCAGTCTGTGCCCTCCCTCGACGACATGGTAGGGGACTGGATTCCGATAAAGGATGTGGCCAACACTCCGGCGGTTCACAACTTCAATCAGATGCTGGAAGTGGATCGCGATCTGACTTCGTATTTCTGCAATCCAGGTCAATTGTATTCGCGGAATCGGGGGTATCCCGCGGTGAAATTGTCGATTGATGGAAGGGAATATCCGGCCACGGAAACTCGCTGTTATGCCTATCGGGCACTCCGACGGAATCTAAATTGCAACGGATTGAGCGTGGAGACAGACACTCGGATGGTTAATGAGCAGCGGGGCGTGCTCTGTCAGATCACTGCAACGAATGCCACATCACAACCCATTCATGCGGC
Source organism: uncultured Spartobacteria bacterium (assembly GCA_903868795.1). Classification (GTDB taxonomy): domain Bacteria; phylum Verrucomicrobiota; class Verrucomicrobiia; order Chthoniobacterales; family UBA6821; genus UBA6821. The sequence goes on from CAIPWR010000048.1 coordinate 11,102, forward strand.
ACTGACCTTGCGAGTTCCGGGAAAGTTGCAATCAGATGGCCTTGGTGTCGTGAACGATACGCAGCGCACGAATATCGTCTCCTTTGTTTATCCTTCGGTGAAGCCGAATTCCGTCACAATGGAAACCAATGGGGTCTGCTGGAATTGGACACTGGAGGTGCCAGCAGGAGGATCTGTGAAGCTGGGATTTGTTGCAGGGGATGATGGGAAAGCAAAAGTTCTTCAGACTAGTGAAAAGGTGGCGGACTGGGCTGCACATTTCAGCACCGTATTTGCCGGATGCAAATCTGTCTGGGAGCAACGCTGGGCGGATGCCTTCACTCCTGGCAATACACATTTCTCCGGTAATCTCCCTGTTTTGGAAACAGAAAATCCCGCGCTAGCCCGCAACTACTACATGGGAGTACAGACGATGCTTGCCTTGGAGCGGACGCAGTTTCCTGTCTCGCCTCGATCCTTCGTGACGAGCGGAGAGCGGGGTGATGGGACGCAATTCTATTGGGATGCCTCGATGCAGGCAACGGCATGGGCATTGCTGGAGCCTGTCGGCATGAAGGCCACCTTGCGTTGCTGGCTGGTGCAAAACCCTCGCAGCGGCAACACCATCAATCTTAGGAGCATTAAGGGATACGATAAGCGTCATCTCGAAAAAATGACTGGTTCTGGTTATGCCTTCAATGCCTGCACCATTTTCAAGACTACGGATGAGTATCTCCGCGTGACTCCTGACCTCGCCTTTCTGGATGAGAAGCTGGAAAATGGGAAAACCGTTCTGGAGCAACTCGATGCCCTTGCCACCGATTGGGAAACATTGCCCAAAGGGCCGCACGGATTGGTGAATTATGGCGAAAACAACAACTTGCTCGAATGCGCTCCCGCCTATATCCACTGCGTGCCGTCGTGTAATGCGCAAGATGTTTGGATGATGCGACGGGCTGCGCAATGGCACGCGCTGCATGGAGACGACGCAAGGGCGAAGGAATTACAGGGGAAAGCCTCTGCCTTTCTACCTGCCGTGCTGGATCTCTACAATAAGGGGGAGGGTGTTTGGAATGCCTATCATATCGATGGAAAACTTGTCGAGCTGCGGCATTGCGTTGATTTTATTTATGTCGGAAATGCCCTGCAAAGCGATCTCTCGACGATGCAGAAATCAGAAATGATCAACTTCGTGAAGCATGAGTTACTCATGCGCGACTGGATGCGTGCCATGAGTCTCTCGGATGCTACTGCTGCGCATTCTGATCGTCCCGATCATGGCCCGATGGGCGCGTATGATGGCTGGATACCGCTGACCGTTGGAACCATGTGGAGGCTGGGCGATCCTGCCTCATCCTTTGATTTTTACTGCCGCACGGCAGGTGTCACCAAAGAGGGCCCCTTTGCACAGGCTCGCGAATTTTATGGCCCGAACAAGAAAGCCTATGATGCTCCCGTTCGTATCGCAGAGCGTCAGGGCTGCATGAAGGAATGCATTAGCGGCGTGGCATTCACGGATGTCGTCATCAACACTTTCTTTGGCTTCAGTCCCTCTGTGGATGGGAGGAGGATGATTGCTGATCCTCAAACACCACGCCCTTTCCAAGGCACTCTCTCAAACCTCCGCTACAACGGAAAACTCTTCCAACTTACGGCCTCCAAGCAGGGTGTAACGGTTGCTCCCTCCATGCGATGAGATAACGAATCAAAGAAAACCCCATCGCCTAATCCTACCCTTTTATGAGAAAACCTAACTACGACAAATTCCCCTTCGTTCAAGTGCCGGATAGTGCAAACGCCTGCGTTCAAGGATGGGATGGTATTATTGTTCGTCTTCACGAGGCTATTGCCAAGCGCAACGCAAAGAAAACGGTGCTCGTTGTCGAATGCTATACGGGGGTTGATGAAGCTGCGCTCATGACGAAACTGGGCAGGCTCTCACCTTCCTTATTCCTTCACGCCCGCAATGCAATGCTTCCTCCCGAGAAGATCGACGCGTTGGTCGAGCCATTCCTAGGCGGGAATGATCCGGTCTTTGGATTTCTCTCCGGGCTGACACTGCCGCAGTTCTTTGATGCCGAAAAAACAGAGCAACTTCGTCAGCAAATAGAGTCAATCACAGAGGGTTTGGTGATCGTTCTCGGATGCGGGGCAAGCCTGATTACCGAAGCAGATATTCTCGTCTATGCCGATCTCGCCCGTTGGGAGGCGCAGCTCCGATTCCGCCGCAATGAAATCTCGAATCTCGGCGTGGAGAACAGAACGCTTACCGCAAGTCTCCAATACAAACGGGCTTTCTTCATCGACTGGCGTGTCTGTGATCGGTGGAAGAAACCGTTGATAGCCAGATGGGATTTTGTGCTCGATACCAATGATCCTTCGACACCAAGGCTCGCAGATGGGGAGACTGTAGGACAAGGTTTGCGCCATGCTGTGACGCGCCCGTTCCGTGTCGTGCCCTTCTTCGATCCCGCACCGTGGGGTGGACAATGGATGAAGGAGTTCTGTGATCTTGATCGGAGTAAGCAAAACTTCGGATGGTGCTTTGACTGCGTACCTGAAGAGAACAGTCTGCTGCTTGGTTTTGGAGAAATGCGGTTGGAAATTCCCTCCCTCGATCTCGTCTTTGATCAACCTCGTGCCTTGCTGGGTGAAGCTGTTCATGCCCGCTTTGGCGATGAATTTCCGATCCGGTTTGATTTCCTCGATACCATCGGTGGGGGACATCTCTCCTTCCAGGTGCATCCCTTAACGGAATACATCCAGCAGCATTTTGGAATGCACTACACGCAGGATGAGAGCTACTACATGCTTGATGCCGCAGAGGGAGCAACTGTCTATCTCGGGATCAAAGATGGAGTCGAACCATCGGCGATGATTCGGGATCTGGAGCTGGCTCAGTCAGGAGCCGCTCCATTCCCTGCTGAAAAATATTCCAATCAGTTTCCTGCAAAGAAGCATGACCACTTCTTGATTCCTGCGGGAACGGTTCATTGTAGTGGAGCCGAGTCGATGGTGCTAGAGATCAGCGCGACTCCGTACATCTTTACTTTTAAGATGTGGGACTGGGGCCGTCTCGGTCTTGATGGCAAGCCTCGTCCGATTCATCTCAAGCATGGTGCTGCCAATATCCAATGGTGCTGCACCACGGAGTGGACGGAAAAGAATCTGGTAAATCGCTTTGAACCGCTCGGGGAAGGGGATGGATGGCGCGAGGAGCGCACTGGTCTTCATCAGCGAGAATTCATCGAGACGCGCCGTCATTGGTTCACGAAAACCGTTCCGCACGACACGCAGGGTGGAGTCAATGTCCTCAATCTTGTCGAGGGAGAAGAGGCTCTGGTGGAGAGTCCGACGGGAGCGTTCGAACCTTTCCTCGTCCATTACGCGGAGACCTTCATTGTTCCAGCCGCAGTCGTTACCTACACCATCCGTCCGCATGGCCCTTCCGAAGGAAAAGAATGCGCCACGATGAAGGCCTTCGTCCGTACATAAATTTCAATGATTAAACTATCGGTTAACTCTGGCAAATACACCCCCCCAACTCCATGAAAGCATCCCTAAAACCGCTCCTGATTCTCCTGTTCTCTGTGGTGGCTATTCCATCCAGAGCAGCAGAATCGACTCCCTTGGTTTTGAGTGGTTCTTGGGAGGTAAATTCGTCAACCAATGTTTCTGAAGCAGGAGAGCAGATTTCCACTTCCGATTATCATTTGTCTGACAAATGGATGGAGGCTGTCGTGCCTGGCAGCCTTCTTGATTCCTATGTGAAGGCTGGAACTTATCCCGATCCCTATGTCGGCATTAATAACAAGGTCTCCTTTGATCAAAATGGTGCTGTGAATGGAGGGATGATTCCCGACGCCAGCATTCCTGAGAGCGTCTTTACCAAGCCGCACTGGTATCGAACATTGTTCACCACACCCTCGGATTTTTCGGGCAAGACAGTCTGGTTGAAGTTCGCAGGGATCAACTGGAAGGCCACTGTTTTTCTCAATGGAAAGAAGCTCGGGGAGATCACAGGGGCGTTTCAGCGCGGTATTTTCAATGTCACCGATCTGCTTCAGTCGGGCAGCAATGCTCTCGCGGTTCGTATTGATCCACCTGTGGTTCCCGGGACTCCGAAAAATTGGGGCTGTGGCGGCGATGGCATCAAGTTTCCTTCCATCGGTCTGACCCCCGCGACGATCTATCAGACAATCGGCTGGAATTTTACTCTCCTCGATGGTGCTCATGATCGCAACATGGGGATCCTCCGCGATGTCTCGCTCTATGCCACGGGGCCTGTTTATATTCGAGATTCCTTCATGAGCACGGAGGGAGTGCCAACAAAAGAGCAGGCGAATCTGAATTTCAAAACGATTCTCGTGAACGGCACCGATAAGGAACAGACCGGAACGCTGAGTGTTGCCTTTGCTGATCAGAAAGCATCACAAAGTGTGACACTCGCCCCTCATGAATCCCGTGAGGTTTCTATGGGCTGGCAAAAATCTCCAGAGTTCGGAGTGAAGAACCCAAAGCTCTGGTGGCCTGCGGGATTTGGAGATCAGTCTCTCTACCCAATGACGGTCAGTTTTGCTCCTTCATCAGGCACTAGCACAGAAGTCACGAAGAACTTCGGCATTCGCTCCATTGAGAATAAGCCCGAGCTAGGCCAATCGGTCTATTGGGTCAATGGTCATAAGATGTTCTTGGCTGGTGGTAATTGGGTGCAGGACATCATGCAACGCCAGACTGCCGCACGAGACGAGGCGCAGATTCGGATGATTCGTCAGGCGGGGTTTACCTGGGTGCGACTTTGGAGTGGCAGCGGGCCCGTGGAGGATACCTTCTTCGATCTCTGTGATCAATATGGCATCATGGTTTGGGTCGAGTCAGGGCTCTGCTCCCAGGTGAAGATGCCAAATACCGATCCCGCGTGGTGCCAGACCTGGCTTGATAATTGGGCTGACTATATTCTGCTCTTACGCCATCACCCCTGTGTTTTCAACTATGTCGGTTGCAATGAAGGCTCTGACAGACTCCCCGGCATGACCGAGATGGTGAAAAAGCATGATGGCACTCGGGGTTACAGCCAAAGCTCTCAGGACAACGGACAGCGCGGCGACACCTACCTCTGGGAAAATATCGATGGCTACTACGACTATACCAATATCCATACTCACGGAACCGGCCCACTCGGTCTCTTCGGAGGATTCTGCGACGAATCAGGAGCACCCTGTCTCCCCGTCGCCGAATCCATTAAGGATTTCCTACCCGAAGCGAAACGATTTCCGGTTGATAAAGAGTTCTGCGACTATCTTGATGGGGGAGGATTTCATCGCATCTATCAGATGATCAATGAAGGATGTGCGGAGTTTGGCGATCTTTCCAAGCCCGATCTCGCTGGCCGCACGGGAGTTGATAACTATGCCTTCAAAGGGCAGCTTCTCAATGCCATGGAATACCGAGCCTTTGGCGAACTCTGGCAACGGGAGAAATTTGATAAGAACGGTCGCTTCAGCACCGGATGGGCTCTCTGGACGGTGAACAACACCCACCCTCAGCTTTGCGCACGAATCTACGATTACAGCCTGGAGCCGACAGCGGGACTTTACTACATGGGCAGGGCCAACAAGCCCCTCTCGCTCCAATACAACTACCGCGCTAGTGATGTGACAGCGGTGAATAACACCATCGAACCGATCACTCAACGGCACACAGTAATCGCCGAAGTCCGCAATCTCGATTGGAGCCTGGTCTGGTCTAAGAAAACCTACATCGCTACCGAGGTCATTCCGATTCCTGCGGAGAGTTCCAAGATCGGGGTGCTTTTCATTCCAAATACAGATCATGCCCAACTTGATGATGTTCATTTTATTCATCTCCAGTTGCTGGGTGAAAAGAACAAGGTTATCGATGATACGATCTACTGGCGATCCAAGGCAGGAATACTCTACGGCGCACAGGGCGATTTTTCGGCACTCAATAAAATGCCGACGACGCAGATCAAGGTTACGACCAGCTCCGAGATGAAAGAGGGCAAGCGATTCGTCACCGTGACTCTGGATAATAGCAGTAAGCAGCTCGCATTCTTCCTCCGAGTGAAGGTACTTGATCCCAAGACAAAAGTGCTTGTACGACCTTGTTTCACTAGTGACAACTACTTCTCTATCCCTCCTGGAGAGAGCAAAGAAATCACCGTCGAATGCCCAACCTCCCTTGCCGAGTCACCTCTCATTGGCGTGGAAGGATGGAATATCGGGACGCTCAAGATGAGCATTCCTTCATCCAAAGAAACTCCCAAAATTACGCCACATCACTAAAACTCTTATGAAACTATACGCCACCCTCCTGTTCATCCCCCTGCTCTCTGCCATAGCCGCTAGTTCTCAAGGTGATGCTTCAACTTCTTTGGTGATTTCAAAGAACTGGCAGGTAATTTCTTCCACAAACATTCCCGCTTCTGGAGAAAAGATTTCCACTCCTGATTATCACCCAACTGACAGATGGATGCAGGCGGTTGTGCCGGGAACGGTGCTTGATTCCTGCGTGAAGGCGGGACTTTATCCTGAGCCATTTCAGGGAATGAATAATCTGATTCGTCCTGATGCCAAGGGGATCTTTCATGGCAAGATTCCCGATGCCAGTGAGCCGGGCAGTGCCTTCACTGTGCCGTTCTGGTATCGGACGACTTTCCAAGTGCCAACTGACTTTCATGGGAAAACCATCTGGCTGAAATTGGCGGGTGTGAACTGGCGGGCGGGAGTTTTTCTCAATGGGAAAAAACTTGGAGAGATCACGGGTGCCTATCAGCGCGGGATCTTCAATATCACGGAGCTTGTTCAAGACGGAGAAAATGCCTTGGCCGTGAAGATCGACCCGATGCTCAATTCAGGAAATCCCCCGCCGAATTTTCATGGCTGCGGAGGCGATGGGAACATCGGCCTTACTCCCGCTGCAATCTATCAGACCGTAGGGATGGATTTCACCTTTATTGACGGAATCAGAGATCGCAACATGGGGATCCTCCGCGATGTCTCGCTCTATGCCACGGGGCCGGTCGATATTCGTGATTCCTTCATGAGCACGGAGGGAGTACCAACCAAAGGGCAGGCCAATCTGAATTTCAGAACAGTTCTCGTGAACAGCACTGACCAGGAACAGACGGGAACTCTCGCCGTTGCTTTTGCCGATCAGAAAGCATTACAACGCTTGACACTTGCTCCCCATGAATCCCGCGAGGTTTCTATGGGATGGCAGAAGGTTCCAGAACTTGTGGTGAAAAATCCACAGCTCTGGTGGCCGAATGGACATGGCGATCCCTTTCTCTACACGATGAAGGTCAGCTTCGCTCCCTCATCAGGCACTAGCACGGAAGTGACGAAGAACTTCGGCATTCGCTCCATCGAGAACAAGCCAGAGCTAGGCCAATCGGTCTATTGGGTGAATGGTCATAAGATATTCCTCTCGGGCGGCAACTGGGTTCAAGACATTATGCAGCGGCAGACTCCGGTTCGCGAAGAGGCTCAGATACGCATGATCCGCCAGGCGGGATTTAATTGGCTCCGCCTCTGGAGCGGAAGCGGTCCGATGGACGAGGCCCTTTTCGATCTCTGCGATCAATATGGCATCATGGCCTGGGTAGAATCTCCTCTGATCCAGCAGGTTAAAAAACCACAAACCGACCCCGTCTGGTGCAAGGTCACTCTCGATAACTGGGCTGATTATGTGCTGAGGGTTCGTTCTCATCCGTCTGTCTTTAACTATGTTGGCTGCAACGAAGGGCCCGATATTCCAGGGATGGCGGATGTCACCATGAAATGCGACGACACGCGTGGCTACAGCGCATCCTCCGAAGATCTGGGGCAACGCGGCTGTCCCTATCGTTGGGAGGATGGCGTGGATGGTTATTACGATTACACCACCACTCATACGCATGGTGCTGGGCCGATGGGTCTCTTTGGCGGCTTTGACGACGAATCAGGAGCCCCTTGTATTCCTGTGGCGGAATCTATCAAGGACTTCCTTCCTCAGGATAAAAGCTCTCCGATTGATAAAGACTATTGCAACTACCTCGACGGGGGAGCCTTTCACCGCGTCTATCAGATGATCACCGAGGGATGTGCGCAGTTTGGCGATCTTTCTCAGCCTGATCTGGCTGGCCGTACAGGAGTCGATCACTACGCCTTCAAGGGACAGCTTCTCAATGCCATGGAATACCGTGCTCTTGGCGAGCTCTGGCAGCGGGAAAAATTTGATAAGAATGGTCGCTTCAGCACGGGCTGGGGACTCTGGACGGTCAATAACACCCATCCGCAGCTCTGCGCCCGGATTTACGATTACAGCCTGGAGCCCACCGCAGGGCTGTACTTCATGACTCACGCGAACAAACCATTTTCACTCCAGTTCGATTACCGAGACAACTCCGTTACGGCAGTGAATAACACATTTGATATTCCCAAGGGGATGACCGTGACTGCGGAAATCCGCAACTTGGATTGGAGTCTGCAATGGTCAAAACGGCATGTGATTGCTCCAGATATGCCATTTCTTCCAGAAAGTTCACGGATCGGCGTTCTTTATCTACCGAACAAAGACCAGAACAAATTCGATGATGTCCATTTCATTCATCTACAGCTTGCCAGCGGGAAGGAAATCTTAGACGACACGATCTATTGGCGCTCCAAGGCCGGAATGCTCTACGGCGCAGATGGCGATTTCTCGGCACTCAATAAAATGCCGACGACGCAGATCAAGGTGACGACCAGTTCTGAGATGAAGGAGGGAAAACGATTTGTCTCGGTGACGCTGGATAACAGCAGCAAGCAACTCGCCTTCTTCCTCCGCGTGAAAGTGCTCGATTCTAAAACGAAGGCTCTCGTGCGTCCCTGCCTCACTAGTGACAACTACTTCTCCATCCCTCCAGGAGAGAAAAAAGTGATCACGATTGAATGTCCTGTTTCCCTATCCGAGCCACCGATCATCGGGGTTGAAGGCTGGAATATCGGATCACTCGAAATAAGCGTCCCCGAGTCCAAAGAAACCCCAGCGATTACGCCGAAGTCCTAACCGAGCACTGGCGGTCTCTGCTTGTGCCATTTCGTGGCCTGCTCGTAGGCGTGGCCGATCCTGAGGAGTCGGCTCTCACCGAAGGGGCGCCCAAGGAGTTGGAGCCCCACGGGGAGTTCCTCTCCATCGCGGTTTGAGAATCCGCAAGGAAGACTCAGGCCGCAGATGCCCGCAAGGTTTGTGGCGATCGTGAAGATATCTGCCAGATACATCTTGAGCGGATCGTCGGTCTTCTCTCCGAAGCGGAAAGCGGTCTCCGGGGAGGTCGGGGAGACAATGGCATCGACCTTGGTGAAGGCCTGGTCGAAGTCGCGACGGATCAGGGTGCGGACTTTCTGGGCACGCAGGTAGTAGGCGTCGTAGTAACCGCTGCTGAGCACATAGGTTCCTAGAATGATGCGGCGTTTCACCTCGCGGCCGAATCCCTCCGCACGCGTCTTCTCGTAGAGCGAAAGGAGATCCTTTGCCTCGGGGGAACGCTTTCCATAGCGGACACCGTCGAAGCGGGCGAGGTTGGCCGAGGCCTCCGCGGTCGCGATGATGTAGTAGACCGCCACTGCATACTCCGTGTGGGGCAGGGAGATTTCGACCGGTTCCGCTCCCAGCGAGACGAGTTGCTTGATCGCGGCATCAACTGAGGAGCGGACACCCGGTTCCATTCCGTCGACGAAGTATTCCTTGGGAATACCGATGCGAAGCCCCTTCAGGTCACGCCCGATCTCCGCAGTGAAGTCCTCGTCGGGAAGTTCCAGCGAGGTGGAGTCATGGGCATCCTTCCCCGCCATGGCGTTGAGCAGCAGGCCGCTATCCTCGACGGTCGAGGTGAGTGGGCCGATCTGGTCGAGCGACGAGGCGAAGGCGATCAGACCGTAGCGGGAGACGCGGCCATAGGTCGGCTTGAGACCGACACAGCCGCAGAGGGAGGCTGGCTGGCGGATCGATCCCCCGGTATCCGAGCCAAGGGTCGCCAGAGCGGTGCCGGATGCCACCGCTGCAGCGGAGCCGCCGCTCGATCCTCCGGGAATCCGATCAAGAGCCCAGGGATTGCGTGTCGGGAAATAGGCCGAGTTCTCCGTCGAGGACCCCATGGCGAATTCATCCATGTTCATTCTGCCGAAGGGAATCGCTCCGGCTGCGCGGAGACGCGCCACGGCGGTCGCATCATAGGGGGCTGTGTAGCCCTCGAGGATCTTGGAGGCCGACTGAAGCGGTTGGCCCGCGACACTGATCGCATCCTTGATCCCGATCGGAATACCGCCAAGCGGTCTGGAGAGATCGGCAGTGGCAGCCTCCTTCTTGGCCGTTTCAAAATCACGTCCGACGTAGGAGCCGATCTGAGGATCGATTGCCGCGATGTGCTGTTCCAGTCCCTCGAGCAGCTCAACGGGAGAGATTTCCTTGGAGCGGAGGAGTCGGCGCGTTGCTGCGATGCTCTGATAGGGTGTGAAAGCGGACATGGTATCTTGGAAAATCGGGAATAGGTGATCGGAAATAGGGTCTAAAAAACCTTAGTCTAGGACTTTGGGGACAACGAAAAGCCCGTTGGCGTTGTGCGGGGCGTTTTCCAGAATGGTCTTTTTGGGGAGACTCTCGGTGACTGCATCCTCACGGATTACGTCGAAAACCGTGATCGCATGAGCCGTTGGTTCGATGCCCGTGATATCGAGTTTGTTCATCTGCTCGACATGATCGAGAATGCGACCGATCTGAGGACCGAAGATCTCGATCTCCTCGGGAGTAACCTCCAGACGTGCAAGACGGGCCAAATAGGGGACGTCGATTGTGTGATGGGGTGAGTCTGTGGACATTTGATTAAAAAATTTGGAAAGTTCAGACATTAATTTGGGAATGAAGAAGGTTCAAGGGATTAGGGAAACGCAGATCGGCGCTACCCTAGCCCTTAATCTCTTCGTAACGATCCCTCAGAAAAGGATCGGTCATTCCAGCCACATAATCGGCAACAATCCTGGGAAGACCATCATGCTCTCTCCTGCTCAGGGTGCGTTCGCCGAGCTTTTCAGGATGGTTGATAAGATGTGCAAAGACAGCCTGCATCTGACGGCAGGCATTCTCGTTGGCGCCATGCACTTCCGGGTGACGATAGAATCTCTCGTAGAGATGACGGCGTAGGGCGGCATTACGGGATTTAAGTTCCGTTGAATAGCCGATCAGTCGGGTGGGATGATTACGAACATCGCTGACATTACGAACACCCGCGCTGGCGATCGCTGCCCGGCTTGTGGAGACGAGATCCTCCACCTCTCTGTTAATCAGGCATCGGAGAACGAATTTCCGATAGGTACGTGAACTTGCAGTGGATAGGGAGCCTGAAGATTCGGCATGAGCCTTTGCATCGGCTTCGCGCCAGAGATCCAGGCTCATGAGTTCTTTCTGTGAAAGAAGACCCGATCCGAGGCCATCCTCGAGATCGTGGCTGTAGTAGGCGATCTCGTCGGCGATGTTGGCCACTTGGGCTTCCAGCGATGGACTGGGATAAGTTGTTCCATCAGGACGTACGAGTTCGCGGTGGTGCTTTTTTAATCCTTCGAGAACTTCGTGGGAGAGGTTAAGGCCGGGGTGTTGAGGGTAGCTTTCCTCGAGTGTCTCGACGACACGGAGGCTCTGCGCGTTGTGGTCGAACCCATTGTCATCCTTCATCAGGAGATCGAGTGTCTCCTCGCCGGCGTGTCCAAAGGGAGGGTGACCCAGGTCGTGGGCAAGGGCGATCGCCTCTGCGAGATCCTCGTTCAGACCGAGTGCTCTAGCCACTGTACGACTCACCGAGGCGACCTCGATGGTGTGGGTCAGTCGGGTCCGGTAGTGGTCTCCCTTGCCGTTAAGAAATACCTGGGTTTTTCCATCAAGTCTCCGGAAGGAGGTTCCGTGGACGATGCGATCCCGGTCTCGCTGGTAGCAGGACCTGAAGGGATGCTCTGCCTCGGGAAGCATGCGTCCTGCGCTCTCGGAAGCCCTCTGGGCGTAGGGTGCAAGAAGCGCTTCGCGGGGGTCAGAGGACATGGGGAAAGTGAAAAGTTAGAAGGTTCGAAAGTTAAAATGATGACGGAGTGGAAGGCTCTGATTGCAGCGGTTCCTGACCTTTTAACGATTCAACGCTTTTAACTTTTTAACCTGATCCCACCCTAAACGTTGAAGCGGAATTCCATCACATCCCCGTCCTTCACTTCGTACTCCTTGCCCTCGATACGGAGCTTGCCAGCCTCACGGCATTTGGCAGCTGAACCCAGAGAATCAAGATCGGCGAAAGCCATGGTCTCGGCAGCGATGAAGCCACGCTCGAAGTCGCTGTGGATGACGCCTGCTGCAGCAGGAGCCTTGTCTCCAGCGCGAATAGTCCATGCGCGTGTTTCTTTTGGCCCGTAGGTGAAGTAGGTGCGTAGTCCCAGCAGGGCATAGGCTCCGCGGATGAGCTTGCCGACTCCGCTATCCGAGACGCCTAGACCCTCGAGGTACTCCTTAGCCTCTTCGGGCGGGAGTTCGGAGAGTTCGCTCTCAATCTGGGCGCTGACGACGACTGTGCCGGTACCGTGATGGGTGGAGGCATAGTCAACGACGGCCTTCACATGCGGATTGGTGGAGTAGTCACCCTGCTCAAGTGGTGCGAGATCTTCCTCGCGGACATTGGTGGCAAAGAGCACGGGTTTCGCGCTCAGGAGGAAGAATCCCGCCATCAGCTTCTTCTCGTCATCAGTTAGTGTGGCTGTTGTGGCAGGTTTACCTTCGTTGAGATGAGGGAGCAGCTTTTCACCGAGTTCGATTTCGGCTTTGGCGACTTTGTCGCCCGTGCGAGCAGCCTTGGTCTGACGCTCGATCCGTTTCTGGACGGTAGCCATATCCGCGAGGACGAGCTCCGTCGTGATGATTTCGATATCGCGGACTGGATCGATCGAACCGGCCACGTGGTGGATGTCCTCGTTTTCAAAGCAACGGACCACCTGCACGATGGCATCGACTTCGCGGATGTGTGCGAGGAACTTGTTTCCAAGTCCTTCACCTTCGCTGGCGCCCTTCACGAGTCCCGCAATATCGACCACCTCGATGGCTGCGGGGATGACCTTCTCGGATCCTGCGAGGGTCCTCAGTCGCTCGAGGCGAACGTCAGGGACATTCACCACGCCGACATTCGGCTCGATAGTGCAGAAGGGGAAGTTTGCCGCCTCGGCCTTGCGGCTCCGGGTGAGGGCGTTGAAGAGAGTTGATTTTCCCACGTTGGGGAGTCCGACGATTCCTGTTCTTAACATCTATCCTTGCTACATGAGGCCGGGCCGGGGAAAAACTTCTTTCACACATCGAGGCAAAAAACTTTTTTATGAAAAAACCCCTTCAATCTCTTTCTTCGCTGGTTTCGTCGATGGAAAGCCTCCTTCGGACAGGCGAGATCAGTGATTATCCAGGGGCAGTGAATGGTCTCCAGATCGCCAATTCGGGAAGGGTCAGTCGGATCGTTGCGGCGGTGGATGCGTGCGAGGAGGTCATCCGTGAGTCAGCGAAAATCCCTGGCACACTGCTGATTGTTCATCACGGGCTCTTCTGGAGCGGGGTGCAGACCGTGACAGGAGCCCACTACCGCAAGCTCAAGGCCGCCTTGGATGGTGACCTTGCTCTCTATAGCTCGCATCTCCCCCTGGATCTCCATCCGAAGATCGGAAACAATGCCCTGCTGGCCAAAGCTCTCGGCCTAACCGGAATCAAGCCGGCGCTGGTGATGAAGGGCCAGAGCGTGGGTGTCATCGGACAGGTGAAAGCGATCAAACGTGAGAACTTTGAGAAACTCCTATCTGGCGCTGTTGGTGGCGATGTTCACTTGGCACCAGGTGGCCCAGAGGTCATCAAGTCTGTGCTGGTGGTCACCGGTGGAGCAGGAAGTGAAGTGGTGCGTGCCGCCTCACTGGGCGTGGATGCCTTTGTGACCGGTGAGGGGCCTCATTGGAGCTACACCGCGGCTGAGGAATTGGGAGTGAATCTCTATTATGCCGGGCACTACGCCACCGAGACCTTCGGAGTGAAAGCCCTCGCTTCAATGATCGCCTCCAAAGCTGGTCTTCCCTGGAGCTTTCTTGATCATCCCACGGGGTTGTAAGTCGGTGAGAGGGAATGCTCCGATTGGAATCGCGTTCTTTCAGCGCCACCCTCTGATCTGTGCCCGTGAGTTGATCGGGTGCACGTTTGGTTTCGGTGATACGGCTGGCATGATCGTGGAAACGGAGGCCTATATGGCAGTGGATGATCGAGCCTGTCATACATGGAAGAGAGCCGGTGCACGGGAGTTCGTCTCCTCTCATGCCCCTGGAACTGCGTATGTCTATCTGAACTACGGCATGCATTGGCTCTTTAACTTTTTGGTCACGGGTGGAGAGTGTGAGGGGTTTGTCCTGGTTCGTGCCTTGGAACCACTGGAGGGCATTCCACTGATGAGGAGACGCAGGGGAAGGGAACGCCTTCAGGAACTCTGCAATGGTCCTGCCAAGCTGACTCAGGCGCTCGGCATTGACGGGAATCATCATGGATGCGATCCGTTGACTGGAGAGGGGTGGATACTAAGTAAAACTCCGCGTCATCAAGAGGTGATTGTCTCCAAGCGCATCGGAATCACTCAGGATGCCGAATATCCTTGGCGCTTTCTAAGCAAGGGATGTCCGTTTGTAAGCTTTCTTGCCTGATTGATCTCATCTCTTGGGCAAAAGAAAAGCCGGTCCGACTGATCGGCCCGGCTTTTCAGGAATGACGGGGAAGGACCCCCGCGGGAGTTTAGTTACTTGCTCTTGCCGGAGGATGACGGGCAGGACTGCTGGCAGCACTGCTTGTGACAGCAGGCCCCCAGGCTCAGGCTAGCCGCCGCGAGGGCGATGATTGCCGCGATTTTGGTAATGGTCATAATGAATTTCGCCTCCTTTGTAAGCTGGTTGCCTTTATAAGAATCTAGTTCATCTCTTTGCTCTGTCCAGTTTTGGGTATTCTTTTTCTGCGTTGTGAAGAAGAAAAAATTGAATATTTCATAAAGTGGCCCAAAAGTTGCTTGCATTGGATGGTGTCTGTTCCATCAATAGGTCATGGCAGGAATGGAACTTATCGCGGGGGTTGCCCAACAACAGTCACTCTCTCCGCAAATGCAGCAGAGCCTGCAACTCCTGCAGACTCCAGTAGCCGAGCTTCGACAGATGGTAGCCGCCGAACTGGCTGCTAATCCTGTCCTGGAGGAAGAGGATCTTCTTGGAGGAATTACTGATGCCGGAGAGGATCCTCACTTAAATGAGGAGACTGATCGTAGGGGAAGTGATAACGAATTTTCTCTTCAGGACGAGTGGCGTGATTACCTGCCCCAGGCTTCGGCTCGTCCTACCTATTCCGCGGATGATGAAGAGCGCCGGAGGTTTCTTTTTGAATCGCAGGTCTCAAGGCCGACACTGAGGAACCTGGTGATAGATCAGGCTGCTGGTTTTCCTCCCGAGGAGATACGGCTAGTCGAACTCATTGCAGGCAGCCTGGATGAGGATGGCTACCTGAGAATTAGCCTCTCGGATCTGGCCTCGGCGGCCGGAGTTTCCGAGTCCGTGATGGAGACTGTTTTGCGAAAGGTCCGTGAATTCGAACCCGCGGGAGTTGCGGCCACGGACCTCGCTGATTGCCTGCTTCTCCAGCTTTCAAGACGTGGGGAGGGGAATGGAATTTCCGCACGTATTCTCAGTCACTATCTCCCTCAGTTGGCCCGTCACCGCTATGAGGAGATCGCGCGTGATCTCCGTGTCCCGGTGGCAGATGTCACGACTGCTGCACGCCACATCTCCATGCTGGAGCCAAAACCCGGGCGCCCCTTTGCCACGGCTGAAGAGCAGGGGGTCATCCCTGATCTCATCGTCATTCCCGAGAGTGATGGAGATAGTGATGAAGGGGGCTTTATCGTTCGTCTCAATGAGGATGAACTCCCGCGTCTGCGGATCAGCAATGATTACAAGGAGTTGCTTGCGGAACGCGGGCAGAACGAAGAACTCCTTCTCTACCTGCGTGAGAAGATCAAGGGAGCGCGTTTTTTTCTCCGCAGTCTCCAGCAACGCCAGCAGACGCTTCTGGCCATTGGCAACCAGATCGTTTCCCGGCAGGAGGAGTTTTTCCACAGGGGAGCATCGGCCCTTAAGCCACTGATTATGGCTCAGATCGCTGATGCTGTCGGCCTGCATGTCACCACGGTCAGTCGCGCCGTTTCAGGCAAATACATGGACACTCCGCAGGGCCTCTTTGAGATGCGATATTTCTTTACGCCCGGATTCCAGAATTCCGATGGCAGTTCCGTCAGCAATGAAATGGTCAAGGGAGCGATCCGGGAGATGGTCGACAAGGAATCCCCCCGCTCTCCCCTAAGTGATCAGGAAATCGTTACGGAGTTGGAAGAGAGGGGGCTGAAGATCGCCCGCAGAACCATTGCAAAATATCGCGAGCAACTCGGTATCTTGCCGAGTCATCTGAGAAAAGTGAGCTGATCGTTCTGGCGACCAGCGCAGAATGAACTGCTGCTTCAGACCTATCGCTCTAGCATTCGCAAAGCATTCTTGGCTGATCCAAGAAGGGCGGTTTCGTCATTCAGAACGACATTGATCGGCATGGTCTCCAGGAGGGATCTGAGCCGTCCCTTGTTCAGGAAACTTTCAAGGAAGAGCGGACGCCGGAGAAGTGGCAGGATTTTCGGGGGAATGCCTCCTCCCAGAAAGACGCCGCCTGTGGCCATGGTCTTGAGAGCCAGGTTGGAAGCCTCGGCTCCGAGTGCCCGGACAAAGAGATCCATTGTTGACCTGCAGAGCGGGCACGACCCATCTGCGGCATGCTTGTCAATGACTGCGGCGGCATCGTGCTCCATGATCTCGCTGGCAACAGTGGGGGTTTCGACTCCGCGCCCCGTGTCACGGAGAAAGCGGTAGATGTTTGCGATGCCCATGCCCGAAACCACCCTCTCAAAGCTGACGCTTCCGTATTCACGTCGAAGGAAGGTGAGCAGGTCGTGCTGAAGGTCGTCCGTGGGGGCGAAGTCAGCATGGCCTCCCTCGCATGCCCATGGCGTGTGGCGCGTTCCGTCCCAGAAGAGGCCCGCTTCGCCCAATCCTGTTCCGGGAGCGATGACACACTGGTTGCCGGCATGGGAACCGGAACCGGCCTGTAGCGGCGCAAGGTCGGTCTGAAGCAGTGCGGAAAGGCCATAGGCCGTCGATTCGAGATCGTTCAGCACCTCGACGCGAGGAATTCC
The DNA here is from genome assembly GCA_903868795.1 of uncultured Spartobacteria bacterium. Lineage (GTDB taxonomy): Bacteria > Verrucomicrobiota > Verrucomicrobiia > Chthoniobacterales > UBA6821 > UBA6821. Next base: position 28,383 of record CAIPWR010000048.1, read on the forward strand.
GATGAGCTTCGGGAGGGAGTTGATCTCGATCTTCCAGCCAAGATTGCTTGCCGTGACGATGCCGGCGATGTTCGGACCAGGAACGCCGAAGCAGGCCGTTCGGAGGGGTGATTCCAGCGTGAGATCCTTCACGAAAAGGCCGACCATTTCCTCAACGGAGGAGTGGTCGGCACTGTGGAATTTCGCGAAATGCAGACGCGTCATCTCCGCGTCGTCGCGGAAGACCGCCACGCGGAAATTGGTCCCGCCCAGATCTCCGGCGAGAATCAGGGCAGGGGCTTCGGGCATTGGAACAATGGATTCCGCTTAAAGGCGGATGACCTTGGCGGTCGAGATGTCGGCGTCGGATGTGACCTTGGCCAGCAAGGCATCGTCCGGAGCTGAGTCAAGGTTGAGCAGAGTCAATGCCTGCCCACCGACTTCATTGCGACTCAGTGACATGCTGGCGATGTTGACGCTGTTTTGGCCGAGGATCGTGCCGAGATGACCGACGATACCGGGGCGATCACGGTTCTCGAGAAGAAGAATGATGCCGGAAGGAACCCCCTCGACGAAGCGACCGTTGACCGTGACGATACGTGGCTTGGAACCGTAGAGAGTGCCGCCCACGGATGCGGTGACGCCATCCTGAGTGATCGAGGCATCAATGAGGTCGGTGAATTCCCCGGCCTCGCTTTGACGGGTCTCGATCACTTCGAGTCCCAGATTGGCAAGAATGGCTGGCGCATTGACGGGATTGACATCACCGCCATGGGTGTGACGCAGGAATCCCGTGATCAGGGCGCGGGTTACGGCGGTCAGATCCTGCTCGACGAGGCGTCCGCTGAATCGAACCGAGAGTTTCTCTGCGCGCTTTGGTGCGATCTGGGCCAGGAAGAGTCCGAGCTTGCCACCCAATTCGATCCAGGGGCCAAGCGTGGAGATGGTCTTGGCGTCGATGTTGGGCATGTTGACGGAATTTCGGATCTCGCCCTGGAGAAGGGTTGCACGGACGGCTTCCGCGATCTCGATGCCGACAAGTTCCTGGGCCTCCGCGGTGGAGGCTCCGAGGTGAGGGGTGAGCACGAGATTGGGGACATCGCGATGAGGCCACTCGGCGGGAACCGGCTCCACCTCGAAAACGTCGAGGGCCGCTCCGCCGATCTGTCCGCTCTTGAGACCCTCGGCGAGGACATCCTCGTCGATCAGTCCTCCGCGTGCACAGTTGACGATGCGGACTCCTTTTTTGAGGAGTGGAAGCTGCTTGCGGCCGATCATGTGCTTGGTCTCTTCGGTGAGAGGCATGTGGACGGTGATGAAGTCGGCTTGCGGAAGGATGTCGTCAACTTTGTCGACAACCTCGACCTGCAGGGACTTGGCTTTGCTGGCCGAGATGTAGGGGTCGTAGGCGAGCACTTTCATGCCGAAGGCGATGGCGCGCCGGGCCACCTCGGTGCCGATGCGGCCCATGCCAAGAATGGCGAGGGTCTTGCCGTGAAGTTCGACGCCCTCGAATTTTTTGCGATCCCACTTGCCGGCCTTCATGCTGGCGTCGGCCTGGGGAATGAAGCGTGCGGTCGCGAGCATGAGAGAGAAAGCGTGCTCGGCCGTGGAGATGGTGTTTCCGCCAGGGGCGTTCATGACGATGACCCCATGCTTGGTTGCGGCTTCCACATCAACGTTGTCAATGCCGACGCCGGCGCGACCAACGACCTTCAGGTTTTTGGCGGCAGCGAAAACAGCGGGAGTCACCTTGGTCTGGCTGCGGACCACCAGGCCGTGAAACTCGGGAATGATCTTGATCAGTTCATCCTCCTTGAGGCCGGTTTTCACCACAACCTCGATGACACCTCCCTCGGCAAGGGCTTCGACTCCACGTTGGGAAACCGGGTCTGCGACGAAAACTTTAGGAATGCTGCTCATGGTGTGATGGTGATGGTGGTTTTGTTTTTAAGGATGATGCTCCGCTGGAGCAGCCTGCCCTTGCAGGGATGGACCGAGAATGACGACACGCAGACTACGAAGAGCCAGTGACTTCATCAAATCGGAAAAATACAAAACTCCACACGGGGGTCGATGACAAGTGGAGTTTGTGAAAAATTTCACAAGCGGCCAAAAAGCACTTGCCAGAAACGCAATACTTGGGTTTTATCCAGATCCCTTTTTCAAGGTGCCTCGACTTCCATAAAATGGCTTTTCCCATCTCCCTTATTGCAAGCGCTGAACTCTCCGCAGAGTCGCCGGTTTTTTTAAAAGACTCCTTCCTCGGTTGGCTCACAAACTCGATCCTGGTCACCGCGATTGTTGTGGGAGTCATCGTCTGGGTTGTTCGTGCATGCACTCGCAACATGCAGGTGATTCCCGGCCATGGTCAGAATTTTTTGGAAGCCATTGTCGAAGGTTTCTACGGGGCCGTTGAGGGGATCCTGGGACACAAAATGACTGTCAAGGCCTTCCCTCTGCTCGCCAGTCTTTTTCTTTTTATCTGTATGGCCGATTGGTCCGGTCTTTTTCCCGGAGTCGGTTCGATCGGGTGGTTTCATACCCATGATGGGGAGACGGAGTTCACTCCTCTTCTTCGTGGTACGACGGCGGATCTCAATATGACGCTTGCATTGACCGCCGTTTCGATGACCCTCTGGTTCTACTGGACAATGCGGGTAACTGGTCCTGTTGCGTTCATGAAGGAACTCTTCGGGGTGAAGGGTGGTATGAGCGGTCCTATCCTGCTCTTCCTTGTTCCTCTCTTTCTTTTTATCGGTCTGCTTGAGGTTATCTCCATTCTAGTCCGTCCTATCTCGCTTTCCTTCCGACTTTACGGCAACGTCTCTGCAGGTGAGAACCTGATGTCCACAATGATCAACATCGGGAGTCTTCTTCATGCTCCCCAATGGCTTTCCTCGCTCCTTGGGGTGATCGTTCCTATCCCTTTCTATTTTCTGGAAATCCTTGTCGGCTTTCTTCAAGCCATGATTTTCACCGTGCTGATGATCGTCTACATCCAACTTTCCACAGTTCACGAGGAACAACACTAAAAACACTTTTGATCGGCGGGACCGTGCAGGACGCGGACGTCGGTCGGAAAACAACACCAACACAAACCAACCAAATCACATGCTACACGCACTCATCGCTGAAGCCATTCCAGTAACCGGCAATCTCACCTTCGGTCTCGCCGGCGGTGGCGCAGCCATCGGCATCGGTCTCATCGGAGCCCGCATGGTGGAGGCTATCGGCCGCAATCCCGCCACTCTGCCCAAGGTCCTCGTCTTCGGTCTCCTAACGATCGCTCTCTCTGAGGCCATGGGTATCTTTGGTCTGATCTTCGGTCTTTTCGCCGGCAAGTAACACTTAGACTTCACGGGTCATCCCCAGCGGATGACCCGTGTCCACTTCTCTCCGTCCTAACTCAAGGGAATCGCAAGACTCATGATTCATCAAATTCTCGATCAGATCGGCAGCAGCTTCGGCGTCACTTGGCCAAAGTTCGTCGCTCAGCTCGTCCTCTTCCTCATAGCCTATTTTGTTCTGAGCCGTTACGCATTCGGCCCGATCATGAAAATCCTCGAGGAGCGTCGCAAGCGCATCGAAGAGGGCCAGCTCAACGCCGAGAAGATCAAGAAACAGTTGGCCGAGGCCGAACTGCGCTATCAGGAAGTTCTGCGCAAGGCCAACGACGATGCCCAGCATTTGGTCGAGGAATCCCGCAGAAACAACGAGGCGTTTTCCCAGCGAGAGATGGAAAAAGCCGTCAAGGAATCGGCCGCTATTGTCGAGCGTGCACGTCACGAGATCGCTTCCGACCGAAACCGCATGGTTGATGAAGTGAAACGCGAGATGGTTTCGCTGGTTGTCAAGACCACTGCTCAGGTTGCCGGAAAAGTCCTCTCTCCCGAGGACCAGAAGCGCCTAAGTGAGGAGGCCTCCAAGGAACTCTCTTCCTAGGGGAATCTCGAGATGCTCTCCTAAAACACCCGAATACTCAACAACAATGCAGATCCCCAAGGAAGCGAAGCGCCAAGCTAGGGAACTCTTTGAGTCCTCCCTTGATGGTGCAGGTCGCCCGGACAACGGCAAGGTACTCTCCATTGCCGATCTGGTGGCGAAGGCCGCCCCGCGTCACTCCGTCCAGATCCTCAGGGAGTTTGCCAGACTGATCCGTCTTGAGACAGCCAAGCATCATGCCTTGATCGAAAGCGCTACAACCCTTGACGAAGGAACCCGTGACTCGATTCTCAAGTCCCTTCAGGCACGTGATGGTGGAAGCGTTACGGTCGAGGTCAAGGTCGATCCCTCACTCATTGGCGGCGCGCGCATCCGTCTTGGGAGCGAAGTCTGGGATGCCTCGGTGCTTTCCCGTCTTGCCCTCCTCAGTTCCTAATCATCACCCATTTTCCGTCAACCTGCACCCACATCCTTTCAACACACACAAACCATGAGCAACCTCCTGCAAGAACTTGAAGCAAAGATCAGCGGTCTTTCCAATACGACCGCCGCAAAATCCAATGTCGGAACCGTCCGCGAGATCGGTGACGGTGTCGCCCGCATCGAGGGGCTCGGCGGCGTCATGCTCAACGAGATGCTTGAATTCCCGGGCGGAATCTATGGCCTGGCGCTCAACCTTGAGGAGACCGAGGTCGGGGCGATTGTGCTCGGTGATTACACCTCGATCTCCGAGGGTGACGAGGTGAAGACCACCGGCCGCCTCCTCGAGGTGCCGGTTGGTAAAGAACTTCTTGGTCGCGTCGTTGACTCGCTCGGGCAGCCGATCGACGGAAAGGGACCCATCCAGTCGAAGACCTTCTATCCCGTCGAGAAGATTGCTCCCGGCATCATCAAACGTCAGAGCGTCAGCCAGCCGCTCAGCACGGGAATCATGTCCGTCGATGCGATGATTCCTATCGGTCGTGGTCAGCGCGAGCTCATCATTGGCGATCGTGCAACCGGCAAGACCACCATTGCGATCGACACGATCATCAATCAGGCCAACATTAACCGCGCCGGCGAGGCATCGGGTGATCCCTCCTTCCGTCCGGTTTACAGCATCTACGTTGGTGTTGGTCAGAAGAATGCCAACATCGCCCGCGTTGTTGACACGCTTTCCTCCCACGATGCTCTCAAGTACACGATCATCGTATCGGCTCCAGCATCCGATAGCGCCACGAACCAGTACCTAGCTCCCTTCTCCGGGGCTGCTATGGGTGAGTGGTTCATGGACAATGGCATGGATGCCTTGATTGTTTTTGACGATCTCTCCAAGCATGCTGTGGCCTATCGCCAGATCTCCCTGCTTCTCAAGCGCCCTTCGGGTCGTGAAGCTTATCCTGGTGATGTTTTCTATCTCCACAGCCGCCTTCTTGAGCGTTCCGCTCGTCTCAGTGAAAAGGCAGGTAATGGATCCCTCACGGCTCTTCCGATCATCGAGACCCAGGCCGGAGACGTCTCTGCCTACATTCCTACGAACGTTATTTCGATTACGGACGGTCAAATCTACCTCGAGACCGATCTTTTCTATCAGGGTATCCGTCCCGCTATTTCTGTGGGTCTCTCCGTTTCCCGAGTTGGTTCGGCAGCCCAGATCAAGGCAACGAAGCAGGTGGCTGGAAAGCTCAAGGGTGACCTTGCGCAGTTCCGTGAGCTTGCAGCCTTCGCTCAGTTTGGCAGTGATCTCGACGCCCGCACCAAGTCCCAACTCGACCGTGGTGGACGTATCGTGGAGCTTTTCAAGCAGCATCAGTACAACCCTATTTCCGTGGAGCTTCAGGTTGCCATCCTCTGGGCAATGCAGAAGGGATACTTCGATGCCATCCCGGTTGAGCGCGTGAAGGATTTCCAGAATCAGCTCTCCGAATTCATGCAGACCCGCAAGGAGTCCGTGCTTGGACTCATCCACAAGAAGGGAGCAATTGACGCGGAGATCGAGAAAGAGCTCACCACGGCCGTTGATGAGTTCAAGGTGATCTTCCGCTAAGTCCCACTAACAACTTTCGCCAGCACAACGCACCCGAGTAGCTCATGGCTAATACCCGCGACATCCGCCGACGCATTAAGTCGGTCAAGAACACTGCCCAGATCACGAAGGCAATGCAGATGGTCGCCGCATCTAAGATGCGCAAGGCGCAGCAGGCTGCACTCGCCGGTCATCCGTACTCTCAAGTTCTCAACAGAGTTCTTGTTTCTCTGCGCGACATGGTCAGTGCGGATTCGCATCCGTTACTGGAGGTTCGTCCAATCAAGAAGACGCTCGTTTTGCTCGTCACCTCCGACAAGGGGCTTTGCGGTGCGCTTAACACCAACGTCCTTCGTGAGACCGCCCAGCTTGATCAGGAAAATACTCTCTTCGTTGCCTCTGGTAAAAAGGGAGCCTCTTTTCTCGCAAGAACCGGTCGCAACATGATCGCTGACTTTGCTCTTCCTGATAACCCGACCTTCCTTCAGACCAAGGCCATCTCGAAGTTCTGTCTCGAAAAGTTCCTCTCTGGCGAGGTTGATCGCGTCGATGTACTCTATCCGAAGTTCGTCAATACCTTGGTCCAGAAACCCCTTATTGTCACTCTTCTCCCCATTACTGATGAGAAGGCTGCTGGGGTTTCCCCCACTGGTGCTGACCATCCTTCAAACGAAGCAACGGGAGCGCAGTACTTGTTCGAGCCAGATGCAGATGAGGTTCTTAATTCCGTACTCCCTTACTATTTTCATTTCGAGGTATTCCAGATGATCCTGGATGCCCGTGCATCTGAACAGAGCGCCCGCATGGTTGCCATGAAGAGCGCTACCGATAATGCGAAGAGCCTCGTGAAGGATCTCACACTCGAATACAACAAGGCTCGTCAGGCGAGTATCACCACTGAGCTTCTCGAGATCACAACGGCCCAGATGGCTCTTGCTTAACAATTAATCCGCAATCGAGATTCTCAAACAAACCTTTCCAAATCTAATAACCCCAACAAAAAAGCTCATGAGCAACACAGGAACCATCGTTCAAATCATCGGCCCCGTCATCGATGCCGAGTTCAATACCAAGGAGGGCTCTCTGCCCAAGATCTATGACGCGCTTGAGGTCGATTACACGATCGACGGCAAGCCAGCCAAAGTCACTCTCGAGGTTCAGCAACACCTTGGAGAGAACTGGGTGCGTGCGATCGCCATGTCCTCCACCGAGGGTCTGAAGCGCGGAATGGCTGTCCGTTCCCTTGGTCAGCCGATTTCGGTACCCGTCGGCGAGGGTGTTCTGGGTCGTATTTTCAACGTTCTCGGTGAGCCCTGCGATGAGCGTGGTCCTGTGAAGGCTGATAAGATTCTGCCGATCCATCGCAAAGCTCCTCCTCTTGTCGATCAGGATACCAAGGCTCAGGTTCTTGAAACAGGTATCAAGGTCATCGATCTGATCTGCCCTTTCACCAAGGGTGGTAAGGTCGGTGCATTCGGTGGCGCTGGAGTCGGCAAGACCGTCGTCATCATGGAACTCATCAACAATATCGCCAAGGGACACGGCGGTTACTCGCTCTTTGCGGGTGTCGGTGAGCGTACTCGTGAAGGAAACGATCTTTATGGTGAAATGATCGAGTCCGGAGTCATCGCGGTCCAAAAGGATGAAAAGGGTCATCCGCTCAAGGATGCCGACGGCAATTTCATCTTCCTCGAAGAAGGGTCCAAGGTCGGTCTTGTCTACGGACAGATGAGTGAGCCTCCCGGAGCGCGTCTCCGCGTCGCCCTCACAGCACTTGCGATGGCTGAGTACTTCCGTGACGAGAAACACCAGGATGTGCTTCTCTTTGTTGACAATGTTTTCCGCTTCTCTCAGGCGGGTTCCGAGGTCTCCGCCCTGCTTGGCCGTACGCCGAGTGCCGTGGGATACCAGCCAACCCTTGCCTCTGAAATGGGTAACCTTCAGGAGCGCATCACCTCAACCAAGGATGGCTCCATTACCTCCTTCCAGGCCGTTTATGTCCCCGCGGACGATCTGACTGACCCGGCTCCAGCAAATACCTTTGCTCACCTTGATTCGACGATCGTGCTCGAGCGTTCCATCGCCGAGTTGGGTATCTACCCTGCCGTCGACCCTCTTGCTTCAACTTCCAAGGCACTTGCTCCCGAGATCGTCGGTGAGGAACATTATGGTGTGGCCCGCGGAGTCCAGAAGGTGCTTCAGCGCTACAAGGATCTCCAGGACATCATCGCGATCCTCGGTATGGATGAGCTTTCCCCCGAGGATAAGCTCACTGTTTACCGTGCTCGTAAGATCCAGCGATTCCTTAGCCAGCCTTTCCACGTTGCTGAAATCTTCACCGGATCCAAGGGACAGTATGTTCCTATCGCCGATACGATCCGTGGATTCAAAGAGATCCTTGAGGGCAAGATGGATGAGATTCCCGAGGGTGACTTCTACATGAAGGGTGGAATCGATCAGGTCATTGCGGCGTCCAAGAATTCCTAAATGAACTCTCTCCAACTCGAGATCGTCACCCCGGAGGCGCGCGTCTTTACCGGAAGCGCGCAGATGGTGATTGCTCCCGGGTCGGAGGGTGGGCTCGGCATTCTGCCGGATCACATGCCTCTGATGACGGAGATCCTTCCTGGGGAGGTCCTTGTGACCACTGAAGATGGCGAGCTTTCCTTTGCTGTCGGCGGTGGATTTCTTGAGGTATTACCCGATCGCGTTTCGATTCTCACAGACATGGCACTTGTCGAGTCGGAGATCGATGAGAAGGCAGCTGAGGAGGCTGTTGCTCGTGCCGAGAAAGAGATGCGTGATAAGGTTCTCTCGAGCGAGGAACTTGCCACCGTACAAGCATCCCTTCTGAGATCACTGGCACAGCTTCACGTGAAGCGTCGCACACACCGGTAAGGGATTTTTATCCTTTCCTCTACTTAAGGAACTTCGTTAAGGGCGCATGCCAGTTGCCCCCTCAACTTGTGGCGAGTTGCTGGCCCAGTGCTTGGCTTCTAACCGTTTGATTATCGGCCAGATTCTTCTTGGTGGTGACTACTCCATGCGTCATGTCGATGACGCTCACCATGACAAATTGGAGCAGTTTACCTCTCCTCAGGATGCTCGGAATATCGCGCGGTATGATGAGCAAGGGGAGTTCCGTCCCCTGAAAACAGCCCCGAATCTGAGACGTGGTTGGCGCCTCAAACTCGCCTCGCTTGAGGAACTGGAGCTTGCTCTGGAGTATTTTTATCCCGCTTCCCTAGGCCTTTGGCTTTCTTTCCTGAAAGGGACTCTTAAGACCACGAGTCTGCGTGAGACGTTGGACCGCCAGACAGGCATGTACCGGATCACGCAATTGTTAAAGCCGGATCAAGCTGTGGATCTTGTCTCGAAATGCTGTGCCCCCCAAGGGAGTGAGGGTGGTGGATGCCTCCGTACTATTCTCTGGGATCTGGCCCCCGGAGAGCCGCTCACCGGCCTTCCCGAGGAGAAGCTCTCCCTTCAGGATCTTCCCCCTGATCGGATCCCCTTGATCTGTCGTGAGCTTTGTAATCTCGTTGTCGCGGCAGCCCGTCCCATCGCGAAAGGTAACCTCCCCAAGAAGGATTAGGGCGAAGGAGCTCTGTACTAGTAGCCGTCACGCCATGCCGACCCCCGAAGCAACACGGCTCTACAGGGGATCGAGCGTTCTTACGATGAGTTCACCTCCCATCTCCGATGGGGGACTTGCAGTAAGGGGTAGTGAGGTTCTGGCAGTGGGCAGATGGAAGGACCTCCTCTCCGAGCATCCTGCCGCTATTCAGGAAGACCTCGGAGAGGTGATTCTGATGCCCGGCCTGATTAATGCCCATTGCCATCTTGACTATACAATGATGAGGGGAGCGCTCTTTGGGGGGGGGGCATTTGCAGAATGGATTCAGAGACTGAACTCCATGCGTCGCTCGCTGGACCAGAAGGATTATTTGGATGCCATCGCTGCGGGGTTGAAGGAACTGCGTCAGTGGGGATGCTCCACGGTCTTCAATATCGAGTCTTTTCCGGAATTGGTTCCCTTTCTGCCGGAGTCCCCGATCAGGGTCTGGTGGTTCCTTGAAGTGATGGACGTGAGGAGTCGCCTCCATTCCGCCGAAGCCTTGGCGGGGGCAATCTATTTTTTTGAGAAGGCGGGTGAGGGGGTCGGAGGCTTTGGGATCTCTCCCCATGCTCCCTACACGGTCTCCCGCGATCTCTACGAACTCTCCTCGACCTACGCCCGCAAATACCATCTTCCACTCTGCACTCATTTGGCTGAGTCCGATGAAGAGATGCACATGTTTGCGAAGGGGGAGGGGCTTCTCTATGAGTTTTTGCACTCCATTGGCCGTCCGATGGATGATTGTCATGGTAAAACCCCGGTGCAGGTGGTGCTAGGGGGTGGACTTGTTCCCGAGGGATCAATCCTTGTTCATATGAATCATCTGGCCGCTGGCGACCGAGAGTTCATGGAGCGCTCCTCCGGGCGCTATCATGTGGTGCATTGCCCCAGAACCCATGCCTTCTTCGAGCGACCTCCCTTTGATTTGAATTTTTTCCTAGAAAATAACATCCCTCTCCTCCTGGGAACCGACAGTCTGGCAAGCAATCACGACCTCAATATGTTTGCCGAGATGAGGGCCCTTGCAGATGCGTTTCCGCTTCTGGATCCCGATAAAATCCTTCCCATGGTAACGACAGCTCCCGCTGCTGCCGTCGGTCGTTCCGGTAGGCTTGGGGAGCTTTCTCCTGGAGCTCTTGCTGATTTCATCGCGATTCCTGATCCGGCACCGCATGCCGGGATCAAGGGAGTTGCGGAACGGGTGCTCGCCAACAGGACTCCTCCGAAGGTATGGATCTCAGGTCAATCATGAGTGGCCTTCAATCGTTTTTTGCTTGGACTGCTTCCAGGTCTTGGTTTTCAAGACTTCTGCTGTTTCTTGTGCTTCTCGTCGTGGCATCCGTCTACGTCCAGGTGCTTGGTTATCACTTTCTCCCATTCTGGGATGATGATACCAATATCCATCGAAACCCCCTCTATGCGCCGCTCTCATGGGGAAGCGTGTCCACCTTTTGGAAGGCTCCTTTCCAGCAACTCTACATTCCCGTTACCTATTCTGTTTGGGCCGGACTTGTTGCTCTTTCGCGCATCGTTGCAGGAACCAGCATCAGTTTCGGGCCGATCAATGCCGCGCTGTTTCATGGAACGAATCTGATGATTCATCTCCTCTCGACAGGCATGGTGTTTCTAATACTTCGAAGAATGCTGGGAGCTCGGTTATCCACCGTGCCTAATGACTCTATTTCCTCCTCACGGGTTCTTTTGGCTTCATCAGCGGGAGCCCTTGCCTTCGGGCTTCACCCGATCCAGGTAGAAGCTGTTGCGTGGGTTTCGGGATTGCGCGACCTCCTTGGAGGGGCTTTTTCCCTGGCATCACTGGCTCTTTTTCTTTCATGGATCGATTGTTCTGGCAGGAATGCCCGGCAAGTCTTCCGGTATCTTGCAGCAACGCTTCTCCTGCTCCTGGCCTTCGGTTCCAAGCCGGGGAGTGTCGTGACGCCCGCGCTGGCACTGCTCTGTGGTGCATGGCTGTTGAGGGTCAGGGGTCGCTCTCTCAAGCCACTGCTCTGGCTGATTCCCTGGTTTATCGTGGCGGTGCTGGAAGTGATGATGACCTCGAAGGCTCAGCCCGCGGCGGAACTCGCCCGCTCTCTGGTACCATTGTGGGCTAGGCCTCTTGTGGCGGGTGATGCGATCGCTTTTTACCTCTGGAAACTTCTCTGGCCCGCTGATCCTTGGGGTCTCTGTGCCGATTATGGGCGCTCTCCCAACGCCCTTATGTCTGCGGGTGTCCTTTACTGGAGTTGGATGGTTCCAACACTCCTTTGTTCCCTTCTGGTATTCTTCAAGAAAGCCCGCCCTTACCTGCTTCCTGCCGCGCTCATGGTTATCGGAGTCCTTCCCACCTTGGGACTGATTCCTTTTAACTTCCAGGTCGTCTCCACGGTGAGTGACCGCTATCTCTATCTCGGGATGCTTGGTCCAGCATTGGCATTTGCGATGCTGATTTGCGAAGCCCGTCCACGGATAGCCGTTCTTCTTGCGATCGTTTTTCTCCCCTTTTGGACGGTTCTATCGCTCCTCCAGTTGCCGCAATGGGCTGGTGGCGAATTCTTCTTTCCTGCCACGCTTGCTCGCAATCCAACGAGTTGGAAGTCCCGTCATAACTATGCATGCACGCTCGATGCGCAGGGGAAACTTCCCGAGGCCCTGAAGGAATTCGTCGAGGCCATCCGTCTGCGCCCCTCGAATGCAGAGGCCTACAATGACATGGCCCTGACGCTCTTAAAAATGGGGCGTCGTCAGGAAGCGATCCAAGGGTTTCAACAATCACTCCAGGTGAGGGCGACGACCGGAGCTGCTCGGAATCTTGCTGCAGCTCTACTGATGAGCGGTGAAGCTGCAAAGGCTGCCCAGGTTTACCGACTTGCGATGCAGATCGACCCGGGTGATTTGCAGGATCAGCGTGCCCTGGCGTGGCTTCTTGCCACCCATCCCGATCCGGGGATCCGTAACGGTCAGGAAGCGGTCTCTCTTTCCCGGCAGATCGTTGAAGCAACAAACGGGCAGGTTCCTCTCTTTCTTCTGACCTATGCCGCAGCCTTGGCGGAAAGCGGCACATTTGATGAGGCATCGCAGGTCGCCGCGATGGCCGCGAATGCCTACCAGCGTTCGGGAGATCCTTCGATGGCGCAGATGATTCAGACAAGGGTGCTCCCTGCTCTTGGGGCTCACCAACCGATCAGGGATAACTCGCCTTCGCAGTGAATGGCACTGGGAGTTGACGAGGATCTTCTTGCACTCCGAAGCAGTAGCAGTAACCCTCCGCCACCATGACTCCACGCACTCGCTCCAACAACAGGGCTTCTGACAAGCTCAGGGAAATCACCTTTCAGACCGGTATTGCTCCTCAAGCTTCTGGCTCCGTACTTATTTCCTTCGGTCGCACTCAGGTTCTTTGCGCCGCAAGCATTGAAGAGGGTGTACCCCGCTGGATGAAAGAGCAGGGCGTGACGGGCGGATGGCTGACTGCAGAGTATTCGATGCTTCCCTATTCCACGGCTCCGCGAAAGCAGCGCGATAGCTCTCGTGGAAAGATTGACGGACGCTCCACGGAGATCCAGAGACTGATTGGCAGATCTCTTCGTGCCGGCATCGATCTCGAGGGGTTGGGTTCCCGAACCCTCTGGGTCGATTGCGATGTCCTTCAGGCCGATGGGGGCACGCGAACGGCATCCATTACCGGTGCAAGCGTTGCCATAGCACTGGCCTGCAACAAACTTGTGAAGGAGGGAAAAATCGCCAAGAGCCCGGTCTCGCGACAGGTCGCCGCGGTGAGTGTCGGCGTCGTTGATTCCGAGGTTCTTCTCGATCTGGATTATCCCGAGGATCGGGATGCCGAAGTCGACCTCAACCTCGTGATGACTGGAAATCTCGAGTTTATCGAGCTTCAGGCCTCGGGTGAGGAGAATGTCTTTGGTGATGCGCAACTGGCCACGATGCTTGAATATGGCCGCCGTGGGATCTCCGAATTGGTCGCCCGACAGCAGGAAATTCTAGCTTTGGGGTAAAAATCACCTCAAAAATCCTTGACCCCGAGGACGACAACTGACCATATCAACAACTCAATAAATTTCATTATGTCCAGAAAGTGCTCCATCACCGGTTCGCGTCCCGTACGCGGTTCTAAAATTCATCGCAGAGGTCTCGCCAAGAAAAAAGGTGGCATCGGTATGCACGTCACCGCTGTGACGCCCCGCTATTTCACCCCGAACCTTCGCACCAAGCGCATCTGGGTTCCTGAACTCAAGAAATTCGTGACGGTTAAGGTCACGGCTCGCGCCCTGAAAACCATTTCGAAGAATGGTGCTCACTCCACGCTTTCGAAAGCCGGTCTGATCTAACCAATCACCTTCAAACAACCCCCAACCAACAAAAGGACCCCAATACCATGTCATTCAGCGTCGTCAGCAAGAAAAGCGGCAAAACTTATTTCCTTCATCAGCGCCTCCAGGAACTTCGTGGCGGTCAGAAGGTAACTCTTTACTACTTCGGTGGTGAGCCCAAGGAGGGAGCTATCGATGCACTTCCCGCCGGCTATGAGATCTCCGAGAATGAGCGCACCGGCCTTCCTCTCTTGAAGAAGAAAAAATAAGCTTTTCCAAAATTTCCTCCCCGAGGATACGGGCGCCGAAGAAATTCGGCGCCCGTTTTTTGTTTATGGTCAATGGAGGAGGGGGTTTGACCATGATCGCGTTAGCGTTTAAAATTTTTAAATGAGCATAGATAGCAATTACGCGCATCCCGATGCGCTCGTCACAACCTCCTGGATGGCTGACCATCTGAAAGATGCCGACATTCGCATCATCGAGAGCAATGAGGATGTCCTCCTTTATGATATGGGGCACCTTCCCGGAGCAGTTCATATCGATTGGCAGCGCGATCTTCAGGATCACACGATTCGCGATTACATCCAGCCCGAGGCCTTTGCAGCGCTCTGCTCGAGGAATGGAATTACTCCGGAAACAACCTGCATTTTCTATGGAGACAAATCAAACTGGTGGTCCTGCTATGCCCTTTGGGTCTTCCGCCTCTTCGGTCATGAGAAGGTTAAGATTATGGATGGAGGACGCGACAAGTGGATTGAAGAGGGCAGACCGCTTACCCGTGAGGTTCCTCACTATGAGGAGTCGGCCTATCCGGTTCCGGAAAAGAGACGGGATGCCGAAATTCGGGCATTCTATGATGATGCACTTGCCCAGAGTCGTGCCCATCTTCCTTTGATTGATGTCCGTTCTCCTGGTGAGTTCAAGGGCCTCGTCACGCATATGCCTGAGTATCCCCAGGAGGGGGTTCTGCGCGGCGGTCATATCCCGGGAGCACATGGCGTCCCTTGGAAGCAGGCTGTGAATGCCGACGCCACCTTCAAGAGTGCTGAGGAGCTCCGCAAGATCTATGAAACCGACCTTGGTCTCAAACCCGATGATCAGATCATCGCGTATTGCAGGATTGGCGAGCGCTCAAGTCACACATGGTTCGTGCTGAGCTATCTCTTGGGATTTGATCATGTTCGTAACTACGATGGATCGTGGACCGAGTGGGGAAATCGTGTCGGTGCCCCGATCGAAAAGTCGCTCTAGCGCCCAGGCGAATGTCGTATCCCGCTAAGCTTTCTGCGATCATCGAACTTTTTTCCGGTCTTCCTGACCCGGAAAAACGCGAAACGTTGATTGCTTATGCTGATCAGGCAAAGTCCCAGGAACCTAGGGAAGGGGAGTCGTTTGATCTTGAGGATGTGCGCAAGGATGAAGAGTGCACGGATACCGTGGCTATCTTTCTCCGTCTTGATGAACAGGGTGGTTCTCACTTCCGGATCTCCCTGGGCCCCCAGGTGCAGACACTGACACGAGCCATGAGCTCGATCCTCTGCAAGGGGCTGGAGGGTGTTTCTCCTGCCGAAATCCTAGAAATCCCAGCGGATTTTGTTCCGAAGATCGTCGGGGCGGAGCTTGTCCGTCTGAGAAGCCAGACCGTTTATTACCTTCTCACTCGCATCAAGAGTGTTTCCAAAGTCTGGTTGCAGCGTCAGCGCACCGCGACTCTAGATAACGGTTAACCACCTTGCGTTAAAGGTGCCCCGGTGTTTTCTTTTCAAGCCTGACGGGATAGGGGACTTCTTCCTGGCCTCAGGCGTGGTGCGGTTGATGGCCCGTGAGTTTGGCGAGGAAAATCTGACGCTTGCGGTACTGCCGATGATGGAGCCGGTTGTGAGAGGGCAGTTTCCGAAGGCCGAGGTGGTGATCCTCCCCATCAGGAAGCAACGGGTCATTCTGAATGTCTTTGTTGCGAACTGCCTCCGTTGTTTTCCCTCATGGATCCAACTCCTTGGCAAAAGTGTCGATACCTCGATCTCCCTGCGTCACATGCGGGATTATCTGCAGAGCTTTCTTTTCTACAGTGTTCGGTCCAGGAGCCGGTTTCTTGCATCGAATCTTCTTTTAGGAAACGGACGCAGGGTGCGGCGTTGGACGGAGTGCTCAATGGTCGCTCTTTTTTCTGCGGAGATAACGGAGTATCCCGAGAGAGATGTAGGCATCCCTAGAGAGATCGAAGCGAACAGGCTGCTGGCTTGCGATGTCCTTCGTCGCGGCGTTGAAGCCAGTGAAATCTGGCCTGAACTGAAAGCCGTTGAGGCCCCCCCGATCGAATCTCCCTACTTTGTCTGTGCTCCCTTCTCCAGCGACATCTGGAAGAATTTTCCCGAGCATCGGTGGATCGAACTTTTTGAGTTGCTGGATGCCCAAGGTAGGCTACGAAATCTGGTGCTGACAGGCTCCCCGGATCAACGGCAGGTTCTGGAAGTCTTCGCTGGTAAGATACGGAAGGCCCTTCCCCAGACGAAAACTACAACCACGATCATGATACCCAAGGATCTGCAACGATTCATTGATCTCTTGGCTGGCGCCGACTGCGTGTTTACCGTGGATACGGCTGCTGCTCATGGAGCGACTGCCCTCGATCGTCGCACCTTGATTCTATTTTCCGGCCTTCATCAGGGAATGTTTGCTCCATGGACAAGGAGCCAGCGTCAGATCTGGATTCTTCCCAAGAAATCTTCCGGCGACCAGCAATGGCATGAGGCTCATCGCACTTCGGAAATCATGGCAAGCCTTGAAGAGATTCTCGCAGCTCCTTGAGACATGCTCTATTTTACACTCTTAGAGATGTTTTTTGATTGCAGTTGGGGAGTAGTCGGTGTTTGATTTTCACCCCATTGATCCAGCGTAGCTCAGTGGTAGAGCGGTCGGCTGTTAACCGATTGGTCGTAGGTTCGAGTCCTACCGCTGGAGCCATTTTCCCTTTCCATGAAAACCCACTACATCGACGAGGCCGCCAAGGCGGTTCCCAACAAGCAGCAGCTCATCAATATGGTTAGCAAGCGTCTGCGTGAGCTCTCTGCCGGAAGTCGCCCCATGGTCGAAGTGGATCTTCAGATGGGACTTGCTGACATTGCTCTTGCTGAAATTGCAGCTGGAAAGCTCTCGCAAGAGTTTGCTTTGGATACTGATTCCGTTCAGGCGGCCTAAAAACACCACGGGCATCACCGCGCTGGCATTCGGTTGGATCGGATGCCGCATGCCGGGCGGTAAAGCTGATGTTTGATCACTCCACCCATGGGTTCTGACATCGTAACCAACCGAAAAGCTTTCAGGGATTACCAGATTCTTGAGACTTTTGAGGCAGGAATCTCTCTCGTTGGAACAGAGGTCAAGTCATTGCGTGCTGGCAGGGCTGATCTTCTGGGGTGCTTTGCAAAGGTTGAGAAGGGTGGCGTATTCCTTCATGACGCCACGATCCAAGTATATGAAAAGGCCAGTCATACAACCCATGACCCAAAGCGCCCCAGGCAGCTGCTACTGAACAAAATCGAGATTGCAAGAATGCTGGAACAAACGACCCGCAAAGGGCTGGCGCTACCCGTCCTCCGTCTCTACTGGAAGAAAGGGCGCGTGAAGGTAGAGATCGGATTGGGCAAAGGAAAACATGCGGCGGATCAGCGTCAGGATC
This sequence comes from uncultured Spartobacteria bacterium, assembly GCA_903868795.1. Lineage (GTDB taxonomy): Bacteria > Verrucomicrobiota > Verrucomicrobiia > Chthoniobacterales > UBA6821 > UBA6821. The sequence continues at coordinate 45,938 of CAIPWR010000048.1, forward strand.
TCAAAAAGAAAGCTGAGCAGCGGGAGACAGACCGTGAGGTTGCTCACTTCAAGCGGGGTAGATAGAAGTATTAGATCATTGTGACGACTCCCCGTCGACAGCACCATTTTTTAAAATGAAGAAAGCCCCGAAGAATGACAGGCCAGATCCCAAGTCTCTGTTTCCTTCTGAAGAGAAGTTTGCCGCAGAGGCGGTGACCCATTCTGTGGTGCCTGTCTGGATCGAGTTGGTTGCCGATAGTGAAACCCCGCTTTCCGTTCTCTCCAAGCTTGGCACCTCGGAGCCCTCCTTTCTTCTGGAATCCGCGGAGCAGAGCGATCTGATCGGACGTTATTCCTTTGTCGGTGCTGGAGCGCGCGCAGTGATTTCCTCCCGTGGAGAGACGATCACCTTGACCGATCGCAACGGGACACGTTCCTGGACGGCTCCCGATCCTCTGAAGGAGCTCGAGACGCTGATGGCTGGATATCGGTGTGAGGTTCATCCTGAACTTCCCGGATTTACCGGTGGTGCCGTTGGCTATCTCGGATACGAGGCCGTGCGGAGATTCGAACCCTCAGTGCCTGCTGCTCCCCTTGATGACTTGGGAGTGCCCGAGATGCTTTTTCTCATTGCTGACACCGTTGTGGTCTTCGATCACAAGGCCAGAAGAATCAAGGTGGTCGCGTGTGCCTTTCCAAGTGAACTTGGGGTCGAAGAATCGCGTCGCGAGGCAGTGGAACGTATCTCCGCACTGCTTGGCAAACTTTCCCAGCCCCTTGCGATGCAACCCTTTCCTGCCGGAGCTGATGCAGAACACTTGCCTATCACGAGTAATGTTACCAGAGAGGCCTTTGAAAAATCGGTAGAGGACTCCAAGGAGTTTATCCGTGCTGGTGATATCTTTCAGATCGTCCTTTCGCAGCGTTTTGCGATCCCTTACGAAGGAGACCCTCTTCACCTCTACAGGGCACTCCGCTTCGTGAATCCTTCACCCTACATGTTTTGCCTGCGACTTCCCGGAGGATTTTCTCTCGTGGGTAGCTCCCCTGAAGTTCACGTGAAGGTTACGGATGGAAACGTGCAAATCCGTCCGATTGCAGGGACACGAAAACGTGGGACCACCCCGGAGGCCGACGAAGCTCTCCGACAGGAACTGCTGGATGATCCAAAGGAACGTGCTGAGCACCTGATGCTTGTTGATCTTGCCCGAAATGACGTCGGCCGTATTTCCGAATTTGGCAGCGTGACACTTACCGACTTCATGACCGTCGAGCGTTATAGTCACGTGATGCACATTGTCTCCAATGTGGTCGGAAAACTCTCAGGGGATCATTCGCCGCTTGATGTGCTCCGCGCCACATTCCCAGCGGGAACGGTCAGCGGATCACCAAAGGTGCGTGCACTCCAGATCATCGCCTCGATGGAACCCACGACCCGCGGTAGTTACGCCGGAGCCGTGGGGTATTACGGATTCAATGGTCAGCTTGATTCCTGCATCGCGCTAAGAACCGTGCTTTTGAAAAACGGGACAGCCTATGTCCAGGCAGGGGCTGGTATTGTTGCCGATTCCAAACCCGAGGCCGAATTCGAGGAAACCGTCAACAAGGCAATGGGAGTCGTCAGGGCAGTCGAACTTGCTACAGCGACCCTCTCTAATCCTTCTGAGTCATGATCCTCATCATCGATAACTACGATTCCTTTACCTATAATCTCGTCCAGTATTTCGGAGAACTAGGAGCCGATCCTGTTGTTCATCGCAACGACAAGATCAGCATTGAGGAAATCGTGGAGATGGCTCCAGACAGGATTTGCATCTCCCCGGGTCCCTGCACACCGAAAGAGGCGGGGATCAGTTGTGACGTGATTCGGACTCTTGCGGGAAAATATCCGATTCTTGGTGTCTGTCTTGGACATCAGTGCATGGGGGATGTCTACGGAGGCGAGGTGGTTCGGGCCGGGCGCTTGATGCATGGCAAGACTTCACCGATCCTTCATAACTCGCAGGATTTGTTTGCCGGACTACCCAACCCGTTCGAGGCCACCAGATACCACAGTCTGCTTGTGCGCCGGGAGAGCTTTCCCGACTGTTTGGAGATCACGGCAGAGACTGCCGAAGGAGAAATCATGGGCCTCCGGCATCGGCATCTTCCTCTCTGGGGGGTTCAGTTTCATCCTGAATCGATCCTGACAACGCACGGCAAGGAGCTCTTGGCTAATTTCCTGCGTCTCAGAATCTGAGGGACTGCGGGCCCATGGATCTGAAGCGACCTGGTTTGTTGATTAATCGTTGCAACTTTTCCCCAGAATAGGCCTATTACACAAATCCATGACACACACTCACGACGGAGACACATCTGAGACTTTCATGGAGAGTCTCCCTGAGACATCGAATCTTCCCCCGAAACAGAAGCGTACCGGATGGATCTGGTTGGTTATCCTCTTGCTGATGATCGCGGGGGTTGCCTGGCGTCTGACTCATCTCAAGAAAGATGGTGATTCTCACGGGGGAGGGCATGGTTCCGGATCCTCCTCTCCAATTCCTGTCACGGTGACTGCCGCTACCTCTGAGGACTTTCCCGTCTATCTGGATGGTCTGGGAACAGTTCAGGCTTACAATTCCGTTCAGGTGAATGCACGTGTCTCCGGATTGATTCAGGAAATCCGATTCCAGGAAGGTCAGGAGGTGAAGCAGGGGGAGGTCCTCGCGGTGATCGATCCACGAACATTTCAGGCCCAATACGATCAGGCCGTCTCAAAAACCGCCCAGGATATGGCCCAACTGGAGAGTGCCAAGATCCTGCTTGCCCGTGATCAGGATCTTCTGAACAAGAACGTTCTCGATCATCAAACTTATGACTCTCAGAAGTACTTGGTGGCTCAGTTACAGGGGAGTGTCCAAGGCGATCAGGCCAATGAAGAGATGCAGAAATCTCAGCTCGACTGGACGCAGGTCACGGCACCGATTTCCGGACGTACCGGAGTGAAGCAGGTTGATGTTGGCAATCAGGTCACTGGTGGAGGGAATAATGCCAACGCTTCCTCCGCCATCGTCACCATCAATCAGATCCGCCCCATCTATGTCTCCTTCACCCTTCCTCAGCAGGATCTGGAGATGGTTCGTGGACCATTGCTAGCCCACAAGCCTCTGGAGGTCCGTGCGCTTGATCGCAATAATCGAACCATCCTGAGTACTGGCACGCTTAGCGTGATCGACAACCAGATCGACACCACGACTGCCACGGTACGGATGAAAGCTGTTTTTGCCAACGAGGACTATCAGCTCTGGCCCGGACAGTTCGTGAATGTGCGCCTGCTTGTGAATCGAATCCCCGATGCGGTGGTTATTCCTTCGGAGGCGATCCAGTTAGGGCCGGACGGTTCGTATGTTTATGTCGTGGGAGCTGACAATAAGGCTGAAATGAGACCAGTGACAGTGGGAGCTGCCGAGGGAGGGATGACCATGGTGAAGGCAGGATTAAAGATCGGAGAGGTGGTTGTGACGGATGGACAATACCGCTTGCAGCCCGACTCTCCTGTGACGACCCTCCCACCCAAATCGGGAGATCATCACCCGCTAAAGAAGTCCTGAGTCCTGAGCGAGATCCATCTGCTAGAAGGTATTCCCTGCCGTGACTGAAACGATTCACGATTTCAGTTCAGAAGCCTGACCATGAATATTTCCGAGCCCTTCATTAAGCGCCCGATCGCCACCTCCCTGTTGATGGTGGCCTTGGTGCTTGTCGGAATTCTCGGTTACCGCTCTCTTCCGGTCTCGGCGTTGCCGACAGTTGATTTCCCCACAATTCAGGTAACCTCGCAGTATCCCGGAGCCGATCCCGAGGTCATGGCCTCGCTAGTGACAGCGCCTCTCGAAAAGCAGTTTGGTCAGATCAGCGGCCTCTCTTCGATGAATTCGATCAGCTCCTTGGGGACATCGGTCATCACGCTTCAGTTTGTACTCGGCAAGAATATTGATCAGGCCTCTCAGGATGTTCAGGCGGCAATCAATGCAGCGGGGGGAGTTCTCCCCCAGAACATGCCGAACCCCCCTGTCTATAATAAGGTCAATCCTGCCGATGCACCGATCCTTACGTTGGCGATCACGTCAGAGAATCTGCCGCTGGTGAAAGTCAACGACTTCGCTGACTCGGTGTTGGCCCAGAAGCTTAGTGAAATTCCAGGGGTAGGACTTGTCACCATTCAGGGCAATCAAAAGCCTGCCGTCCGGGTGAAGGTGAACCCAGCGGCACTCGATGCCCAGGGCATCAGTCTGGAAACGGTTCGGAACACGATCAATCAGGCGAATGCGAATGCCCCTAAGGGAAGCTTCAACGGAACTCATCAGTCGTTCACGATCGGTGCCAACGACCAGATCCTGAGCGCCGAGGATCTTTCTCCATTGATTCTCGCTTACAACCCCAAGAATAACGCTCCCGTCCGTCTCCAGGATGTCGCAACAATTCAAAACGGTGTGGAGAACTCATTGATCCAGGCGTGGGTTTCAACGGCGAAGAGGCCTTACCACCAGGCGGTTCTTCTCGATATTCAGCGTCAGCCCGGCGCTAACATCATCGACACCGTTGACCGAGTGAAAGCGCTTCTTCCCAAGCTCACGGCATCACTCCCTCCGGGAATGCACATTTCGATTTTTTCCGATCGTACCGAGACGATCCGCGCTTCGGTAAAGGACGTTCAGTTCACCCTGCTCCTCACGGTGGTTCTTGTGGTGCTGGTTCTGCTTCTCTTCCTTCGGAAGATCACCGCCACCTTGATTCCAAGCGTGGCACTTCCTCTCTCGGTCCTAGGCACCTTCGCCTTCATGTATGTGGCCGGATACAGTCTCGACAACCTGTCCCTCATGGCACTCACGATCTCCACGGGATTCGTGGTCGATGATGCCATCGTGATGATTGAGAACATCGTCCGCTATATCGAGATGGGAGAGTCTCCCTTCGAAGCCGCTCTGAAAGGAGCGCGTCAGATAGGCTTTACTGTCATTTCACTCAGTATCTCCCTGATTGCGGTCTTCATCCCACTGCTCTTGATGTCGGGGATTGTGGGGCGACTCTTCCGTGAGTTCGCGATTACCCTGAGCTGCTCCGTGGTGGTCTCCGCCCTTGTTTCCCTCACGCTGACGCCGATGATGTGCTCCCGGATGCTTCGCCGTGAGCATCAATCTGAGCAACATAAAGAGACTGGAGTATCCGGATTCTTGGAGCATGGGTTCGAACGGCTTCTCTGGCATTATGACCGGACGCTTCTCTGGGTTCTCAGACATCAGTTCCTGACCCTGATTGTGGCGATCCTGACTTTGGTGGCCACGGCTTGGCTCTTCGTAATCATTCCCAAAGGACTTCTCCCGATCCAAGACACCGGCCTTCTGATCGGTGTTACTGATGCAGCTCAGGATATCTCGTTCAAACAAATGGCGGATCGTCAGAAAGAACTTTCCGCCGTCATCGCAAATGATCCGGATGTGCTCAGGGTTGCTGCCTTTGTCGGTACAGGGGTTGTGAATCCGACTCAGAATACAGGGCGCTTTTACATTGTTCTCAAGCCAAGGGAGGAAAGGAGGGCAATTCAACCGATCATGGAAAGGATTTCCGAAGCAGCTCACAAGGTTCAGGGGATCACCCTCTACCTGCAGCCTTCTCAGGATCTCCAGATCGACACACGTATCAGTCGAACACAATTTCAGTACCTTCTTGAGGATGTGGATCCTGCAACACTCAGAAAGTGGGTTCCTCTCTTGCTTGAAAAGCTCCGAGCCAGTCCGACTCTCGAGGATGTTGCAAGTGATCAACAGGATCTGGGATTGCAACTTGAGATCACGATCGACCGCGTAGCCGCATCGCGACTCAATGTTCCCGTACAGGCTATCGACGACACCCTCTACGATGCTTTTGGACAGCGACAGATTTCCGTGATCTACACGCAACTCAATCAATACCGGATTGTCATGGAGAACGCGGGCAAGTACCGCAACTCACCTGATGATCTCGGAAAGATTTATGTGAGTTCCACCACGGGAAAGTTGGTTCCGTTGAGCACCTTGGTCTCAGTCAAGACGCGCCCCAGTCCTCTCCTCATCACTCATCAGGGGCAGTTTCCATCAACCACAATCTCTTTCAACCTTGCTCAGGGGCATTCCCTGGGAGAGGCCGTGAAGGTGATCCAACGAGCAGAGCATTCCATCGGGATGCCTGACAGTGTCCAGACTCAATTCCTCGGGAGCGTGGCCGAGTTTCGCTCCTCGCTTGCCAGCGAACCTTTGCTGATCCTCGCCGCGATCATTGTCATCTACATCGTCCTGGGTGTGCTTTATGAAAGCTATATCCATCCGATCACCATCCTTTCCACGCTACCGAGTGCCGGGGTAGGGGCCCTGCTTGCCTTGTTTTTCTGTCATGAGGAATTTTCACTGGTTGCCCTCATCGGAATCATTCTGCTCATCGGTATTGTGAAGAAGAATGCGATCATGATGATCGATTTCACCCTGGATCTACGAAGGCAGAGTGAGGTCACCGCCCGTCAGGCCATTTACCGTGCCTGCCTCCTTCGATTCCGGCCGATCATGATGACGACTGCTGCGGCATTGCTTGGTGCAGTACCTTTGGCTCTTCAGTCGGGCACGGGATCGGAACTTCGCAAGCCCTTGGGTATTGCGATCGTTGGGGGACTACTCCTTTCCCAATTCATCACGCTCTACACCACTCCTGTCATCTACCTCTATCTCGACAGACTGGAATGCTGGATTGCAAAGGTGTGGCCCTCTGAGCACCGGAATGACCACACGCATGCAGACGACGCCTCGGTAGTCCCATGAACATCTCGGCTCCCTTCATCGGGCGACCTATCGGGACATTCCTCCTTGCTCTGGGACTGCTGTTGCTGGGAACTACCGCTTATTTCTTCCTGCCGATTGCCCCATTGCCGAATGTTGATCTTCCGACAATCAGCGTGAGCGCATCGTTACCGGGCGTTGATCCCGAGACGGCGGCAACTTCGCTTGCTGCTCCTCTTGAGAAGCGTCTTGGTCAGATTCCGGGTGTGGTCGAGATGACTTCATCAAGCACGATGGGCGGGACATCGATCACCATCCAGTTTGACATCGACAGGAATATCGATGGAGCCGCGAGGGACGTTCAGGCGGCCATCAATGCAGCATCCCATGACCTTCCTCCCAACCTTCCCTCTCATCCGACCTATCGTAAGGTGAATGCAGCCGGTGCTCCGGTGATGATTCTGGCGATGACCTCCGATACCGTACCGCTCTCTGAGGTCTATAATCTGGCCGACGGGGTTGTTTCCCAGCGGTTGAGTCAGGTGCAGGGGGTGAGTCAAGTTCCCCTCTTCGGTGGTGCGAAAACCGCTGTCCGTGTTCAAGTCGATCCGGCGCGTTTGGCGAGTCTGGGGATGAGTCTGAACGACATGCAGAATTTTCTGACCAATGCCAATCACTATGCCCCATTGGGTGCCATAGAAAGTCAGGGGAGGGCCTTCAATATCCGAGTCAACGATCAGCTCATGGATGCATCGGACTACCAGTCGCTGGTCATTGCCCAGACAACCAACGGAATTCCGATTCCTCTGTCATCAATCGCCAGCGTGGTGAATGGGACAGAGAATATCTTTCAAGGCGGCTGGGTGAATGGAAAACGTGCCGTAATCATGCCTGTCTTCAAGGATTCCGATGCGAATGTGATCGAGATCGTCTCCCATATTCAGAAAATGCTTCCCCTGCTCAGAAGCTGGCTTCCTCCCGGCGTCCATCTGATTGTGGTCAGTGACCGAACCCAGACGATCCGCGCCTCGGTGAACGATGTCCAGTTCACGCTTATCCTCACCAGCGCCCTGGTCATATTGGTCATGTTTCTCTTTCTGCGACGTCTTGGCCCGACCTTTGTTGCCGGCATCACGGTGCCGCTTGCCCTGGCCGGGACGTTCGCCGTCATGTGGTTATGCGACTACAGTCTCGATAATCTCTCGTTGATGGCCCTTACCGTTTCCGTTGGGTTCCTCGTCGACGATGCCATCGTCGTTATCGAGAATATCGTGCGATTGATTGAAGGTGGCATGTCGCCGAGAGAAGCCTCCCTTTTAGGAGCACGCCAGATCGGCTTCACGGTGATCTCCATGAGCCTTTCGCTGATCGCGGTGTTTTTACCCATCCTGATGATGGGGGGAATCATCGGCAGGCTTTTTCATGAATTTGCAATTACGCTGAGTGCTTCCATCGTCGTCTCAGCCATCATTTCCCTTACGCTAACACCGACACTTTGCGCCCGATTGCTTCGGACGGGGGATGATGTGCAGGAAGGACGTTTCGGCATATGGCTTGAGTCCCGCTTTGAGCAGTGTTTCCAGCTTTACCGGACAGGGCTTGATTGGGTCCTCGCACATTCACGCTTCACGCTTCTGTTTTTCCTTCTCAGTGTCATCGGAACGATCGTGCTCTACGGGCTTGTCCCCAAGGGATTGTTTCCTCAGCAGGATACCGGATTGATGTTCGGGGCTACCGAAGGATCTCAGGATATCTCCTACACTGCGATGGAGAGGAAGCAGAAAGCGGTTGCGAAGATTATCTCGGAGGATCCTGCCGTGGGTAGCGTGGCCTCCGTCATCAGTCCGTCAGGCGGCAATGCACTCAACAGTGGCAGAATCTACATTTCCCTGAAGCCTCTTGATCAGAGGAAAATCGCCGTGGATGGTGTGATCAATCGACTCCGTCCAAAAATGGCCGCGGTTAAGGGGATACGGGTCTACCTGAGTCCGGCACAGGATCTCCGCATGGGAGGACGACTTTCCAGAGCCCAGTACCAATATGCCCTGAGTTCCGACTCGGTCGGTGCCTTACTCAAGTGGGCACCCCGACTGGTCGAAAGGTTAAAAACCTATCCCCAACTTGCTGACCTGAATAGCGATCAGCAATTTCAGGGACTTCAGGTGAAGGTCGTGGTGGATCGGACGCTCGCAGGAAGCCTTGGTATCCAGCCCTCCCAGATCGATTCCGTCCTTAACAATGCCTTCGGACAAAATCAGGTTTCCAACATGTATTCAACGATCAACCAGTTCCATGTGGTTCTTGTTGCTAACCCGGAGCTTTTGGAAGACCCCAGCTATCTGAATAAAATCTATGTGAAATCCTCCGCTGGAAAGATGCTTCCATTGAGTTCAATCGCTCACTTTGAACACACGAACATGCCTCTTTCCTTGAATCATCAGGGACAGTTCCCCGTCGTGACCTTTTCCTTCAATCTGATGCCCGGAGTTTCCTTAGGGGAAGCTGAGCAACTCATCGCTCAGGCGGAGGAGGAGTTGAAAATGCCAGCCACCATTCGGGGAAGTTTTGTCGGGAATGCCCTGCTTTTCCAACAATCGCAGTCCTCACAGCCGATCCTTATTCTTGCGGCCATCCTGACAGTGTACATCGTCCTGGGAATGCTCTATGAGAGTCTGATCCACCCCCTGACGATCCTCTCCACCATCCCGACAGCAGGTCTGGGGGCGTTGCTGGCTCTGATCCTGACAGGGATGGAACTGAGTATTGTCGCGATGATCGGCATCATTCTCCTGGTGGGTATTGTGAAGAAGAACGCGATCATGATGGTTGATTTCGCCATTACGGCACAACGCGAGCGTGGCATAACGCCCCGCAATGCCATTTACGAAGCCTGTCTGGTTCGTTTCCGACCTATCTTGATGACCAGTGCGGCTGCCATCTGCGGTTCTATTCCTTTGGCGATCGGGATGGGCGTCGGATCGGAGCTCCGTCAACCCCTCGGCGTTGCCATCGTCGGCGGTCTCTTGGTCTCCCAGATCCTGACCCTATTCACCACGCCTGTGGTTTATCTGGCGATGGAGCACCTGCGGGAAAGCGGGAAAAGACGCTGGGAGCGTTTTTCCCAATTTGTGAGGCGAATCGGGTGGTTTGGGCGTTTTGCTAAAAACGGCCCCCAGGCAGATTCTCCAGTTCCCTGAGGAAGACTTCAGCTCCAAGATCAGCGACTTCTCGGGTCTCCAGATCCCGACCGCACTCCGCTGAGAGTGAGGTCATGGCGACCCCCGCGATACCGCAGGGGGTGATCGCGTTGAATCCCGGGAGGTCCCGCGCCACATTGAGTGCAAATCCATGCATCGAGATCCAGCGCCGAACACCGACACCGAGGGAAGTGATCTTGCGATCCTCCACCCAGACGCCGGTCAGTCCATCTCTGCGGATTCCTGTGACCGAATACTCCGCCATGATCTTGATGATCACCTCTTCAAGAAACCGTAGGTATCTGTGAAGATCACGCCCCCGGCAGTTCAGATCCAGGATCGGGTAGCCGACCAACTGACCTGGACCATGGTAGGTGGCCTGCCCGCCTCGGTTCGTCCGATGGACGGGGTGGGGGAGGTTCATTTCCTCGCCGAGGCTGGATTCATCACGGGAGCGTCCCATCGTGTAGACGGGATCGTGTTCGAGAAGCAGGAGCGTGTCGCCTGCCTTTCCGGCCATTTTATCCCGAACCAATGATTCCTGAAGCTCTAGCCCTTCCTCATAACTGATCCGCCCAAGCCAACGGGTCTGGAGATTCGTACTCATTTGCCGCGTGTGGCTGTCACCTTAAGAACCGGAGAAGCGATTGTTCGAAGGTGAGTCAGGCCGATGGCAAGGGCATCCGCGGCATCGCTGGGAGGTGTTTCCGTCAGACCCAGGAGGGCTCGGATCATGAAGGCAACCTGTTCTTTGGCCGCAGCTCCCTTGCCAACCACGGCTTGCTTGACGCGCTTCGGGGGATATTCATGAACCGAGAGTCCTCTCTGGGCCGCGGCCAGTACAGCGACTCCCCGTGCGGCCCCTAGAATGATCGCCGTGGCATAACTCTGGACGAAAATGACTTTTTCAATGGCAAGAGCCGTTGGAGCATGGCGCTCGATCGCACTTCCTAGTGCCTCATGAATCGCAATGAGGCATCCCTCTTGTGAAAGGGAGGGATGGTTTTTAATCACGGAGTACTCGAGACAACGCGTTTTCCCCTTGGACTCTTCAAGAATGGCAAATCCAGTTCCACGAAGCGATGGATCGACTGCTAAAATGCGCATGGTTCTAAGACTGCGATGAAATCACGGGTGGACCTTTCAACAACAATCAAAAGCAGCCTTTCCCAAAAAGAAAAGAGAAAGGTCAGACTCTCCGGAGAGGGAGTCGACTCAATGACCACCCTGGGGCATGAAGCCACCCAAGGCACCCGAACCCTCCCAACTTGCCGGCTTATTCCAAGGGATTGAGCTGACAGCAGCGCTTTCCGGTGTGGTAATATCGGTGCTTGGGACAGTGGAACAACCAGCAAGCAGTAGCGTGAAGAGAATCAGGATGATCCCGAATCGGTTCATGGATTCGTCTTGTTATCCGAGGAATCGTCACCAGGACCGGAATAGATCACGGAATCACCAGGTTGGACGCTCAGTCCAGAGCGGACACTGTTGACAACGATGTCGGCGATCGATGTGGAGGGTTCGACGGAGGTGATGCGTACCTTACCAATAAGCTGCGATCCGCGTTTGATGAGCATCTCTGCATTGTTCACTACCCCGTTACGGTCCCCAAGGCTCAGAACTACGAAATTCCAAGAGGGATTCACTGCTAGGATCCGTCCTTCAAGGCCGCTACGCATCGACTTGCTACGGCGCTGTGCTTCCCGTTCCTTGAGCGCTGCGAGCTGGCTCTCCTGGTCCTTGAGCTTGGTCTGAAGGCTGGTGGTCAAGATATCCTTTTCCTCAAGCTGTTTCTTGAGATCTTCAGACGGAGCGGCGACGGGCTTGGCCGTGGAGTTCACCTTAGCCTCAAGATCCGTGATGTGGGCATCCTTGGCAGCCATGTCGGCTTTCTGTTGGGCAATGGTTGCATCCCTGTCGGCAACCTGCTTCTGCACATCGGCTACACCACTCGAGGATTTTGCAATTTGAGCCTTTAGGTCGGTGTTCTCTGAGGCGAGTTTCTCCTGGTCGGTGCTGACAAGAGCGAGCTTTTCGGTCTTCGCCTTACCGTCAGCCAACGCCGCGGTCAGACTCTTGTTTGCTTTTTCCAATTGTTGCTTGGTCGAATCCGTATCGGCTTTCACGGCGACAAGCTTGCCATGGTTCAGATAACCGAGACCTGCTGCAGCAAGAGAGAGAACTGCTGCGACGATGATGAGTATTTTTTGCATTACGGGGGACGAGAGGCGAATATCTTTAGGGGGATTGGAATTATTTCTCAAGTATCAAAAAGCTACTTCCTGGATTGTTTTAATTTTTCCTTGCACTAGTATCAAGGAGTCAGGGGCTATGGATGAAAGACCGGCGAACCCCGCCAGGGCAGGAATGCAGCAACGGCAGCCAGCTCTCTCTTGCCGTAGTTCCCTGACACTTTTTTTGCTTTGTTATGATCTTTGGATTCTTTCTTTCGGTATGATTAAAAACAGCTAGAAACAAGGGATGCGTCACGGTCGTTTCGAAGAAGCCATGTCCACCCTCCTCAGGGATTACGGTCAGTCCGTTTCCTTTGACTGGAGACTCTACCGACACGATATCCTTGGCAGTATCGCTCACGCGCGGGCCCTGATGAAGGCCGGGTTCCTTACCGGGGAGGAGTTTGCCGCTATTGAGACAGGGTTGAAAACCATTGGAGAGGAGATCACAGCGGGCACGTTTGCCTTCTCTGTCGATCTTGAGGATATCCACATGAACATTGAGAAGGAGCTGACCAACCGCATCGGGGATGCCGGTGCCAAGCTCCACACTGCCCGAAGCCGCAATGATCAGGTCGCTACCGACATCCGGCTCTATCTCCGTGATGAGATATCGTCGCTTCAGGATGGGGTGAGGGGATTGCAGGATGCCTTGGTAGGACTCGCCTCGGAGAATGAGTCGGTACTCATCCCTGGATACACCCACCTTCAGCGGGCCCAGCCGGTTCCTCTGGCTCATCATCTGCTGGCTTATGTCGAGATGCTGCACCGTGATCATGGACGTCTTGCCGATACGGCTCTCCGCATGGATGAGTTACCGCTTGGCTCCGGGGCTCTTGCCGCGTCAACCCTGCTGCTCGATCGTGAAGCAATTGCCAAGGAACTCGGGTTCTCAAGGGTGACCCAGAACAGTCTCGATGGCGTCAGCGACCGTGACTTCGCGCTCGAACTGCTCTCGGCCCTCGCGATTCTGGGAATGCATCTTTCGAGACTTTCGGAAGATGTCGTTCTTTGGACGACTGCTGAGTTTGGCTTTGCCCGTCTCAGCGACCGCCACTCCACAGGCTCCAGCCTGATGCCACAGAAGAAGAATCCCGATATTGCCGAGCTAACTCGAGGTAAGACTGGTCGCCTTTATGGCAATCTCTTCCGTCTCTTGACCGTCCTTAAAGGACTTCCGATGGCTTACAACCGCGATCTTCAAGAGGATAAGGAAGCCGTTTTTGATTCTGTCGACACCGCCAAGATGGCCCTAGCCGTCACGGCTGAGATGATGAGTGCCCTGATTATCAACAAGGAGACCGCTACCACTTCCGCCAGTGACCCGGCGCTTCTTGCTACGGATCTCGCTGACGAACTCGTCCGCAAGAATATCCCCTTCCGCAAAGCTCACGACCTTGTCGGCAAACTTGCTGCCGAATCCGCCAAGACAGGTATTCCTCTCGATAGGCTTCCTAAGGAATTCATTCAAGAGATCTGCCCGGAACTCAGCGGGGAGTGGGAAGGCTTGTTCGACCCGATCCGTTCGCTGAAGGCCCGTGCTGCAACTGGTGGTCCCTCTCCGGAAAATGTTGCCAAGCGCCTTGCCCACTGGAAAAAGGTCCTCGCTTAGTCGAGGCTCAAGGAATCCCGATCGATCTCGATGGAATTGAAGAATATCTTCGCCTTCCGTGAGCAGGACGACGATGCGCGTCCCTTCATGGATCATCTCGGTGACCTTCGTGTGATGATCATCCGGATTGCACTGACGCTGGTATTGGCCATGGTCGGCGCTTTTTTCTTCCGAGGCATCCTTGCCACCGTTGTCCAGCGACCCTTGATCGCTGTCGATCCGGTCAGGGCCAATTCCCTACAGTCCCTCGGAGTGGCCGACTCCATGACGATCTCTCTGGAGCTTTCCTTCTACGCAGGACTTATCATTTCCTTCCCGATCATCCTGACCTTTATTGCCCAATTCCTTTTTCCCGCACTCAAGCCAAGCGAGCGGAAGATCCTCCTGCCGGTGGCGGTCTTCGGCCTCTCCCTTTTCCTTGCCGGCATCCTCTTTGCCTATTTCGTGGTGCTCCCCGGCACACTTGATTTCTTCTTCAAGGATGCCAAGTCGATGCACTGGACTCCGACTTGGACCGTGCGCGAGTACTATTCCTTCACCACACAATTCCTCATTGCCTTCGGTGTCGCCTTCGAGATGCCGATCGTCGTCCTGGCACTTGTGAAAATCGGCCTCCTGACCGCCGAGAAACTCCGCAAGGCCCGCTCGGTCGCCATTGTGACCATCTTTACCGTTGCTGCATTCATCACCCCATCCCCTGATCTCGTGACGTACCTCCTCATGGGCGGACCGATGGTGGTGCTCTATGAGTTTTGTATTTGGCTGGCCAGATGGGTTGAGCCAAGCACTGAGAATGTAGCAGAATAAAAAGTCTCCCGCGGTGGCGCAGAGGCGCGGAGAGGAGAAGTGGTGACCGAGTGGATTTTCTGAAAGCCGAGAGATGATAGGGAATTATCCCCATCTTGATTTTCTTCAAGGTTGAGTCGACATTTCAGTCCGCCTCTGCGTCTTGCTCCGCGCCTCTGCGGGAGTACTTGCTGTTAAGAAAAAAGGCCGTGCCCTTTCGAGCACGGCCTTCTTCTTGAGTTGTTTGAAACCTCAGAGGTTCATCTTGATGCCCTGGGACGCTGCTTGTGCCATGGCGGCGTGCTGGGCGTCGGTGCAGGGGGCGTTCAGCGGTACGTCCGTCTTCACGTCGTTCGCTGTGACGATCCCCTGCTCGAGCATGTAGGCCTCGACTTCCTCTCCACTGATGTCCGGCAGCATGACCCCGTTGATCTCCACACAAGGGGAGAGGGGTTGTCCGCTGCGCTGCTCCATCTCGAACCGGAAAGCCGGATTCTGGATGATGTCCTTCTCGGTGTAGGTGAGGGAGTACTTGTCCATGATGGCACGCACTCCCTTGCTCCATCCGCAAGAGGTCTTGAGGTAGGCGGTGATTTCTGGCTGTGACATGGTGTGGGTAGCGAAGGGTTACTTGCTGCCCTGACCGGGACGGTACTCCTCTTCGGCTGCCGAGAGGGCTGCACCGAAGCTGACCATGTCCTCGCCGCTCTTGACGGACTCGAGGGCCTCGCTCTCCTTGCGGAGGGCGTCTTCGCTGTAGCCGGTTGCCTTGATGGAGAGGCCGAGGCGACGCTCGGTCTTGTCGATCTTGATGACGCGGGCCTCGACTTCCTGGCCGACCTTGAGGACATCCTTGACCTTCTCGACACGATCCTCGCTGATCTGCGAGATGTGGACGAGTCCGTCGATGGCTCCGGGGAGCTCGATGAAAGCGCCGAAGTTGGCGATCTTGGAGACGGTTCCCTTGACGAGATCTCCGACCTTGAACTTGCCCTCGATCTCCTTCCAAGGATCGGTCTCGAGCTGTTTGACGCCCAGACTGATGCGCTGGTTGGCCTTGTCGATATCGATGACGACGGCATCCACCTCGTCGCCCTTCTTGAGGATTTCGCTCGGGTGATTGATCTTCTTGTTCCAGCTGAGATCGGAGACGTGCACCATGCCGTCGATTCCTTCCTCGAGCTCCACGAAGGCGCCGTAGGCGGTCATGTTGCGGACCTGGCCGCGAACCTGCTTGCCGATGACGTAGCGCTGCTCGATCTCATCCCAAGGATTCGGCTCGAGCTGACGGACGCCGAGGGAGATCTTCTGATCCTCCTTGTTGACGCCGAGAACCACAGCCTCGATGTCCTGACCAAGGGTGAGGACGTCGGAAGGACGGGTGATACGCTTGGTCCAGGAGAGCTCCGAGACGTGGATAAGACCCTCGATGCCTTCTTCGATCTGAATGAAAGCGCCGTAGGGCATGAGATTGGTGACCTTGCCCTTGACCTTCTGGCCAATCGGAAAGCGCTCTTCGAGACGATCCCAGGGGTTGGACTGAAGCTGTTTGAGACCAAGAGAGATACGCTCCTTGTCCTTGTTGATCTCGAGGACGACAACCGTGAGGCGGTCGCCTGGCTTGACGGCCTCGCTCGGGTGCGTGAGACGTGCCCAGGACATGTCGGTGATGTGGAGAAGTCCGTCGATGCCATCGAGATCGAGGAAGGCTCCGAAGTCGGTGATGTTCTTGACGGTACCTTCGACCTTGTCACCGGCGCTCATGGTTCCGAGGAACTGCTGGCGTCGCTCACTGCGCTCGGCCTCGATGAGTTCGCGGCGGCTGAGGACGACGTTCTTGCGATCCTCGTTCAGCTTGACGATCTTGAAGTCGTAGGTGTTTCCGACAAATTGGGTGAGATCCTTCGGAGGATTGATATCCACCTGCGAAGCGGGGAGGAAAGCCTCGACGCCGACATTGACGATGAGACCACCCTTGACGACGGATTTGACGCGTCCCTTGATGATGCCCTCGGCCTCGAACAGCTTGACGATCTTCGACCAGTTCTGACGCTGGGAAGCTTTCTGCTTGGAGAGGATGACCATTCCGAGGTCGTTTTCGAGACGCTCGAGGAGAACCTCGACCTCGTCTCCGACCTGAATTTCCTCGGGATTGTCGAATTCCGAAGCGGAAACCACACCTTCGGACTTGTATCCGATGTCGATGAGGAATTCCTTGGGGCGCTTCTCGAGGATGTGCCCTTTAACGATGCTGCCTTCGCGGTAGTTTTTAACCGAGGCGGCGATGAGTTGCTGAAGTTCAGCGATTGATGTTGTCATGATGTGTTGAATAACTTCTGCGGAGAGATTGTTGCCAATCACTCCTACCGAGACTCCTTTTAAGTGACGGCAGAAGAGCCAAAAAGAATAGCAATCCCTGCTTGCAGGGCAATGAATTTCTCCCACTATGAAGCCTACTAAAGCTCCGATGACTGACTCTGCCACCATCCGCCCCCTGCACTCCTTAGGCATGGAGGATCTCGAGGAGAGTCTTTCCTTGTTGGGACAGCCCTCCTACCGAGCCAAGCAGATCATGGAGTGGACTTACGGTCGAGAGAAGCGCGTCGATACTTGGGAGGCGATGAAGAATCTCCCTGCGTCGCTCCGATCCTCTTTGGCAGAACTTCATCCGATCCGCTTACCCGAGGTCGTGACTGTCAGTGGTTCACAGGATACGACCCGGAAGCTTCTGCTACGCCTCCACGACGGGGAACTCATCGAGACTGTCCTGATCCCGGCGTCGCCAGCGCTCTACGGGGAGGAATCCGATCGACGGACGCTCTGTGTTTCCTCGCAGGTGGGATGCGCTTATGGTTGTAAATTCTGTGCGAGCGGTCTCGATGGTTGGAAGCGTCACCTAAGCGCCGATGAGATCGTCTCCCAGGTGTTGCTCGCCGAGAAGATCTCCGGAGAGCGGATCAATAATCTGGTCTTCATGGGGATGGGAGAGCCGATGGCGAACTACAAGAACTGGCTGCAGGCTGTCTCGATCCTGAACGCCCCCTGGGGAGTCGG
>CAIPWR010000049.1 GCA_903868795.1 uncultured Spartobacteria bacterium
CGATGCGCGAGGGCATGCACTGATAGAACCAAATGTGGGAAACCGGCACGGCCAGATCAATGTGGCCCATGCGCTCGCGACGGACGCGGCTTAGGCAGACCTCGACGACGCAACGATCGCAGACAACATTCTTGTGTTTGATGCGCTTGTACTTGCCGCAGGAGCACTCCCAGTCCCGAGTGGGACCGAAGATACGCTCGCAAAAGAGACCACCCTTCTCGGGCTTGAAGGTCCGGTAATTGATGGTCTCGGGATTCTTGATCTCACCTTTGCTCCAACTACGGATCGTGTCCGGGTTGGCAACGGTGATACCTACCTCGTCAAAGGAGGCCTTGATGGGATCCATCAGAATTTCTGGTGCTGCCGCAAGTGCTGTGTCGCTCATAGTAAGTGGAATGCTACTGGCTTGGTAAGTGGTGTAGGTCTGCTTCGCGTGTGGCTAGTTGCTCGTTTAAGCAGCTGAATCGATGAAGGAACGTGGTTCGTTCTTGCCTCCGACCTGGACATCGAGTCCGAGTCCCTGCATTTCCTTGATGAGCACGTTGAAGGACTCGGGGATACCGGCCTCCAGGGAATTATCACCCTTGACGATGCTCTCGTAGATTCGCGTACGTCCCTGCACGTCGTCTGATTTGACGGTGAGCAGTTCCTGAAGCGTGTAGGCGGCGCCGTAGGCTTCAAGCGCCCAGACTTCCATCTCTCCGAAGCGCTGTCCCCCGTACTGAGCCTTTCCACCAAGGGGTTGCTGGGTGACAAGGGAGTAAGGACCAACGGCACGCGCATGGATCTTGTCGGCCACAAGGTGTCCGAGTTTGAGCATGTAAATAATGCCGACAACGACCTCCTGATCGAACGCCTCGCCGGTTCGACCGTCGAAAAGCTGAGACTTGCCGTTCTCTTGGATCCAAGAGAAACCCTCCTTCTGACCGGCTTCCTTGAGGTACTCGCGGATGCGGGTCTCGGGAATTCCGTCAAAGACAGGGGTAGCAACTTTGAAACCGAGGGCCTTGGCCGCGACACCCAAATGGGTTTCGAGAACCTGACCGACGTTCATGCGGCTAGGCACGCCCAACGGATTGAGCACGATATCGACGGGGGTACCATCGGAAAGGAACGGCATATCCTCCTCGGGAACAATCTTGGCGACGACACCCTTGTTACCGTGGCGTCCTGCCATCTTGTCACCGACGGAAAGCTTACGCTTGCTGGCGATGAAGACCTTGACCTGCTTGATGATGCCGGGATCGACGTCATCACCGCTCTCGACACGCCCGAGATTTTCTTCCTTCTCGTTCTCGAGGTCGGCGAAGCGGTGCTCGAACTGTCCGATGATCTCGCGGATCTTGTTGCGGATCGGGCTCGGATCGATCTCGACCACATTGTAGACGCCAGCCAGTTTTCGCAGAAGCATCTTGGTGATTTTGCGATTGGCGGGGATAATGATCTCACCGGTCTCGCCATTGACAACATCGAGAGGGATCTTCTCGCCGAGGAGCACGTTGGCAAGGCCTTCCGTGAGCTGCTCGAAGAGTTCTTCCTTACGCTTCTTGTTGTCGTCCTGGATCATCTTCTGCTGTCGCTTCGACTCGGACGGGGTCATCTTGATCTTGGCGGCCTTCTCCTTGGAGGAGACACGCACATCCATGACGATGCCGTAGGTTCCGGATGGAACGGTGAGCGAGGTGTCCTTAACGTCTGCCGCCTTTTCTCCGAAGATGGCTCGGAGGAGACGCTCTTCGGGAGCCAACTCGGTCTCGCTCTTTGGAGTGATCTTTCCGACAAGGATATCGCCTGGCTTCACCTCGGCGCCGATGCGGATAACACCGTCGGGTCCAAGGTTCAGAAGGGCTTCCTCGCTGACGTTTGGAATATCACGGGTAATTTCCTCAGGTCCAAGCTTGGTGTCACGGGCCCCGATCTCGAACTCATCGATGTGGATAGAGGTGTAGACATCCTCCTTGACCACACGCTCGGAGATCATGATCGCATCCTCGAAGTTGTAGCCGTTCCAAGGCATGAACGCGACGAGCACGTTACGACCAAGGGCGAGTTCACCATTCTCGGTGTTCGGACCATCCGCAAGCACATCGCCCTTCTTGATCACCTGGCCCTTCTTGACGATGGGTTTCTGGTTGATGCATGTGCTGCTGTTGGAGCGCATGAATTTGCGCAGATCATAGACATGAACGCCGTTCTCGGGATCATCCTTGATCTTCTTTTTGCCCTCGGGAAGCTCACCATCCTTGGTGACAATGATGCGCTGGGAATCAACGGAAGCAATCCTTCCATTGGACTCGGAGACAATCACCGCACGAGAGTCACGGGCGACGCGACCTTCCATTCCGGTTCCGATAATCGGAGCGTCGGAGACAAGAAGAGGAACACCCTGGCGTTGCATGTTCGAGCCCATGAGCGCACGGTTGGCGTCATCGTGCTCAAGGAACGGAATAAGGCCGGCGGCAACGGAAACAAGTTGCTTCGGAGAGACATCCATGTACTGGACCTTCTCGGGCTCGATCTCGACGAAGTCGCCGCGGAAACGCGAGGAGACAGTCTCGCCGAGGAGTTTACCCTTGGCATCGACGGTTGAATTCGCCTGGGCGACATAGAAATTCTCATCGCGGTCGCCAGTGAGGTATTCGATATCATCGGTGACGCGACCATTGACCACCTTGCGGTAAGGAGTCTCGATGAAACCGAAGTCATTCACACGGGCGTAGGTGCTCAACGAGCTGATCAGACCAATGTTCGGACCTTCAGGAGTCTCGATCGGGCAGATACGTCCGTAGTGAGACGGATGAACATCCCGAACCTCGAAACCGGCGCGCTCACGGGAGAGACCTCCAGGCCCAAGGGCCGAAAGACGGCGCTTGTGGGTGAGCTCGGATAGAGGATTCGTCTGATCCATGAACTGGCTCAACTGGGAGCGACCGAAGAAGTCGCGCACAACGGCGCTCAGCGACTTCGGATTGATCAGCTTCTGAGGCGTGATGTGATCAACGGAAGGATCGTACAGGGCCATACGCTCGCGGACCAAGCGCTCTGTTCGGGAGAGTCCGACGCGGCACTGGTTAGCAAGCAACTCTCCGACCGTGCGGACACGACGGCTACCGAGATGATCGATATCATCGAGCATCCCATCACCCTTGCGGAGTTTGAGAAGATAGCGCATCGACTCGACGATATCCTCCTTGCGAAGGACGCGGTCCTCGATCTTGGGATCAAGACCGAGTTTCTGCTGAATTTTGTGACGGCCAACGCGACCCAAGTCGTAGCGCTTGGCGTCAAAGAAGAGACGCTTGAGCATGCCACGAGCATTCTGAACGGTTGGAGGATCGCCAGGACGCAGCTTGCGGTAGATATCCTTAAGGGCCTCTTCCTCGCTGTGGGCAGGGTCACGCTTGAGGGACTTAACAATCGTATCGTCATCCTTGGTGTCGATGACCTTGACTGTGCTGTGACCGGCACGGATCAGATCACGGATCACGGCAGGAGTCAGCGGTTCGTAAGCACGCGCTATGATCGCATCGCCTTCACGGACATCCGCAAGAAGCACCTTGGTGCTGATCTCTTCCTCGTCGAGTTTGTCGGAGAGTTTGAGGCTTTCGATTTTATAGAAGAGTGCTGCAATCTCCTCATCGGTGGGAAAGCCGAGAGCACGCAGGAACGTGGTCGCTAGGAACTTGCGGCGACGCTTGCGGCGGTCGAGATAAACATAGAGAAGATCGTTCGTATCGAACTGAACCTCGGTCCAGGAACCACGGTCAGGAATGATACGGAAGCCATGTAGCAGCTTACCATTGAGGTGTATGTCGGACTCAAAACAGATACCGGGAGAGCGGTGCAACTGGCTCACCACAACGCGCTCGGCTCCATTGACCATGAAGGTTCCTGACTTGGTCATGAGAGGAATCTCTCCCATGTAGACCTTCTCTTCCTTCGTAGACTTTTCGTCCTTGTAACGGAAGGTGACGTAGAGCGGGGCGCTGTAGGTCTCACCCTCAATCTGGCATTCGAAAGGACCGATCTTCGGCTCCTCCAGATGATAGCTTACGAAATCGAGCGAGGACTTCTCCTCAAAACCATAGATCGGGAAGAACTCACGGAAGACGGCCTGAAGGCCAACGTTCTTACGCTTGGAGGGCTCCACGCCCGTCTGGAAAAATTCCTCGTAGGACTTGATCTGCAGTTCGATGAGGTTGGGCGGTTGGATGGCCTCGTGAAGTTTGCCGAAGTTGATTCTTTCAGACATGGTGCAGGATCTTGGGTGGCGCTTGGGTGACTATACGGGGTGCCTTGATGGCGTTCTTTTCTTTACCGGCTAACGCCGGCTGAAAAGGGAGAGTGTTTTGTGCTCGGGGGAGAGACGGGAAAAACGGAAGGCAAAAGAGCCGCCAGTTGTGGAGTTCCCAAAAAGTACAGGGAAATCCGCGCGGGCGGCGAAAAGATGTGTTTGACTAAGCGTCGTGTGACCGTGTTGCAGGGCTCGGGACAGGTGGAACTTTTCTTTTTACGTCGTTCCGGCCATCGAGTCAACCGGGAAACCCCAGAAAACAACGATGACCGGAAATGAATAACGTGGCAGTCGGAGACTACTTGATCTCGACCTTGGCTCCAGCGGCCTCGATCTTCTTCTTGATCTCTTCGGCCTCTTCCTTGCTGGCGCCTTCCTTGATTGCCTTGGGAGCGCTCTCGACAAGGGCCTTTGCCTCTGCGAGACCGAGTCCTGGGACTGCAGCGCGGACTTCCTTAATGACTCCGATCTTGTTGGATCCGGCTTCCTTGAGGATGACGTCGAAGGAGGTCTTCTCCTCGGCTGCGGCGGCAGGTGCGCCAGCGGCACCACCACCAACGGCGGCGACGGCGACAGGAGCGGCGGCGCTCACGCCCCACTTCTCTTCGAGGGCCTTCACGAGATCAGCGATCTGGAGGACGGTGAGGTTGCTGAGTTGATCAACTAGTGCAGTGTTATCGGACATGGTGTTGTTTGGATTTTGATGCTGTCGCGTCCCGAAGCCTCAGGACATTTGAGTCCGGCAGCCGCCGGCCCGACAGTTCATCGTGTTGTGTTTCCTTCACCCGTCGTGGCTTCGTACGCCGGGAGAAATTTTTTTGGTTAAAAGGTATTTGGAATGCTTAGAAAGTCCGACCGCTTACTCGGCAGCTGGAGTCTCCGTGGGAGCTGCTTCTGCCACGACTTCAGCAGCGGGTGCCTCGGTTGCAGGGGCATCCGTAACTGGAACTTCGGCAGCGGGAGCGGGCTCGGCTGCAGGGGCAGCAGGAGCCTTCTCGGCAATCGCCGCAAGGACGCGGGCCAGACTCGCGCCTGGCTCGTTGAGCGTACGCACCAGCTTGGTGGCTGGACTGAGTAGAAGACCGAGGAGCTGGGCTTGGAGGACTTCCTTGGGAGGAAGATCGGCCAAGGCGATCACCTGGGCGGTATCAAGAATTGAGTTATCAAGGATACCGACACGAATCTTTGGCTTCTCGAATTCCGCAGCAAAGGTCTTGAGGATCTTTGCGGAAGCGCAGATGTCTTTGTCACCAACAACGAACGCAGTCTGACCCGTCAGATGGGCATCGAGTTCTGGAAGACCGGCGTCCTTGATGGAACGGCGGAGGAAGGTGTTTTTGATGACGGTCAGAGAGGCTCCGGCACCACCGAGGCGGTTACGGAGTTCTGCAAAGTGATTCACGTTCATCCCGCCGTATTCGACGACGATGAGGAAAGGAGAGTTGTTGAGGCGTAGCTTGACGTCCTCTACGATCGTGGGTTTCTCGGGGCGCATGGTGGTAGGTCCTTGGTTCCTCGTGGATGGGTTAGTTCTTCAGGAATGGTGCCGCATCGATCAGGATGCCGGGCAGCATTGTTGCAGCCAGGGTGACTGACTCGACAAAAGCACCCTTGGCTGTTGCGGGGCGCGACTTGATCACCGCCTCAATAACGGCGCGACCGTTGTCGAGAAGCTGTTCCTCGCTGAAAGAGAACTTGCCGACAGGAACAGCGATGTTGCCATTCTTATCGAGTTTGAACTCAACTCGTCCGGCCTTCACCTCCTGCACCGCCTTGGCGGTGTCGTCGCTGACTGTTCCGGTCTTCGGGTTAGGCATGAGACCGCGGGGTCCGAGAACCTTACCGAGCTTACGAACCTCGGTCATGGCTGCCGGAGTCGCAATCGCGACGTCGAAATCGGAAAAGCCGCCTTGGACTTTCTTCAGAAGGTCTTCAAATCCAACGAACTCTGCTCCTGCTTCCTGTGCTGCCGTGGCGGCTGCACCGGTTGCGAAGACAAGGACGCGAACGTTCTTACCGCTACCATGGGGGAGAGGGCAGGTGCCACGAACCATCTGGTCGCTCTGCTTGGGATCAACACCAAGTCGCATCGAGACGGTAACCGTCTGATCGAATTTGGTGGGAGGCATCTTCTTGAGGACGTTCAGAGCGTCGCTCAATGGATATTTGCGCCCCTGCTCAACGAGCTCATTGGCGGCGCGGTAACGTTTGCTGCGGGTGTTTTGCATTTCGTGGTGCAGTTCAAGCGGTCCGAAGACCTCCTGCGGTTGGTTGTTTTAAAATTACGCCTCGCCCTTTTTATGCCTCAATTTCAATGCCCATCTGGCGGGCGGTGCCGCAAAGGGTGCGGAAGGCAGCTTCCTCGCTGCGGGCATTCATGTCCTTCATCTTGATCTTCACGAGGTCCATGACCTGCTTCTTGGTAAGCTTGGCCACCTTGACTTTGTTCGGCTCCTTGGAACCGGAAGCAATCCCTGCGGCTTTCTTAAGAAGAACGCCTGCGGGAGGCTGCTTGGTGATGAAGGTGAAGCTCTTGTCCTTATAGACGGTGATGACCACAGGAAGAATATCGCCGGCCTGCTTCTGCGTGGCGGCATTGAACTCCTTGCAAAAGGCCATGATGTTGACACCCTGCTGACCGAGCGCTGGACCGACTGGAGGCGCTGGATTGGCCTGTCCGGCGGGGATCTGAAGCTTGATCTGTCCTGTGATTTCTTTGGCCATGGTTCGAGTTTGTGGAAGGAGTTAAGAAAGCGTGTGAAACGGTATTCGAGAGAGTTCCTAGTGCCGATTCCGGCGAAAAAGGTTGGCAATAAAAGCTGATCTGGTCCCTATGGGCAAGAGATTTCTTGATTTTTTTATTGCAGTGCCGAAGAAGCCTCCTTTCAAACGATCAAAATAAGAGCCCCTAGAGCCTCCCTTCCAAGTTCATGTTGATCTGTTGCCCGAGAAGGGTGAAAATAATGTTGTGCGCCTTCAACAACCTCATCAAACAGAAACCGAGCTGACAGGCTCACTGCTTGTGGCGTTGCCAAGTCTTGTTGATCCGAATTTCCGGCGCACGATCCTCTTTCTGACCCATCACGATCAGGAGGGTGCCATGGGCTTCATTCTGAACCGCCCCAGGAATGAACGCTTGGGACAATTGGCCAGCGCACCTGAGGAGGTAGCCGATGTACCTGTCTTCAGCGGCGGCCCCGTGGATCCGAAGAACCTCATCCTGACTCACTTGCTCTGGAAGAAATCAGGAGTGCGTTTCCAATCGCTAGGAGAGGAGGATCTGTCACTGTTGGATTCCGAAAAAAATCCGAAAACGGACCAGACCCTCAGAGCCTTCACAGGTTATGCAGGATGGACCGGAGGGCAACTCGAACAGGAGATCGCTGAAAAATCATGGCACCTTCTCAAGCCCACGCCCGCAATACTTCAACCCGTGCACACCTTGGAGGATGGCATCAAGCTCTGGAAAGGAATCATGAAGGACTTAGGATCGATGTATTATCTGCTCGCACAGGCGCCAGATGATCTTTCGAGGAATTAATCCTTCGTCAGATCTTCCCCTGCTTCTTAAGCCAATCGGCCGTTGCGGCAAGAGTTCCGGAAAGTGATCTGGTGGGCTTCCAGCTAAACTCCTTCTCGAAAGGCTTCCCATCACAGACCCAGCGGTCGGGTAGGATCTCGCGAACCCGGTCACGCCCTAGACTGGGAGCAGCGGCACGCCACGCAGGTACGGCATCGATCACGACTGAAGCGAGTTGGATCACCAACTGAGGTAGCGACAGCGTGACCCCCCGAGCACTGATCACCCGAGCCGCTGTAGAAATTAACTCTGTGTCGGTAATCGTGTTTTCTGAGCCGAGGTAAAAGGGTCCGTGTTTTGGCCAGTCAGCGGGCGCGACCAGTGCAGAGACAAGGATCGCATCGCAGAGATCCTCGACATCGATCCAGCTGTAATGCTTGGCCTTGAAACCGGGTTTAACCCTGATAGCTCCCGCCGCCATTTTGAAAAGCGGCAGGGTGGCGGCATCGCGGGGACCTAGAACCATTGGGGGACGCAGGATCAGGAGGCGAGGGCCGAGACGGTTGCGGAGCTCTCTTTCCATCGTGAGTTTTGAGGCTCCATAGAGCGAGACAGGTTGATCCTGATCATCCATCGAGCGGGCGACCTTCCCCCGCTGCGTAGGACCCCCAGCAGCCTGAGAGGATAGGACAATGACCCGGGCCGTTCTTGGCAACTGGGCCATGAGACGCAGGGTTCCCTCCACATTCGTTTCAAAATACTCCTCGCGACGCCTCCCAAAGAGGAGTCCCGCCGCATGGATGACCAGATCAGGAGCGGAATCTGGAGGAAGCTCCCAGAAATTCCCAGTAACACGGCACGGAACAAATCGATCGTCGCGGATCCCCTCCCCATCCAACTGCGAGCTGAGCTTCTCGAGATCACGGACAGGGAGAATAATCCGACTCCAGCGCCGGTCACGCTGGAGCTTACGAAGAAGATTCCGTCCGACGAATCCCGTGGATCCGCTCAGGAGAAGTTCCATGGGGAGTGAAGGCGATCCCAGGATCAGGCCAACGACTTCTCGTAGAGCTCGTAGGTGCGGGAATGGTGTCCACCCATGAGTTCCGCCGCCTCGAGGATTTCCACATTGTTTGCCTCGACCCAGGAGACCTCAGAGAGTTCGTACTTGGCCTTGGCGATGCGGAAACTCTCGAAGAAGAGCAGGGCACTGAGTCCCTTGTCCCTGTAGGCCGGCTCGACTCCCAGAACGGTGAGGCGGTCGGTCTTGATCTTCTGGACCTGAAGTCGCAGGGCCATCTCGAGAAAACGGAAAACTCCCTTGCGTCCGCGAGAGGCATGGAAAACTTCGTTCACGTTCGGCAACGCCAGCGAAAAACCAACGTCGCGACCATCCACACAAACGAAGACAATAATGCTTGGATCGGCAATCGCCTTCAAGTCATCCGCCGCATGGAGCAAATCTTCCAAAGCAATCGGATAGAAACCCCAATTGCGGTCAAGGCACTGGTTATAGAGGCGATGGATTGTCTCCAGTTCCTTGTTCAGGTTCTTCATGTCGATCGTGCGGATCGAAACATTGTTTCTTTTCTTAAGCCAGTTGACGATTTTGGTGACTCGGGCGGGCGGTTCCGCATGCAGAGGAACATCCCAAGCGTAGAGCGTCCTGATAATGCCAAGTCCAACCGCATTGTAGACCTCATCGTAATACGTCGGATTCCACGGCATCGAAATGAAGGTGGGTCGGTCATTACCCTTTGTCAGCACGCCGCAATCATCATTGATCGAGGGGTTATAGGGCCCCCTCATGATAGTCAGTCCCTTATCCTTCAGGATCTTGGCAGCGGCATCGACCAGAGCCCTAGCCACCGAGGGGTCGTTGATAAAATCGAAAAATCCAAAGAAGCCGACCGAGTCCTTGTTGTGGCTGTTGTGGGAACGGTTGACGATTGCCGCAATGCGGCCAACGGGCTTCCCGTCGCGGCAAGCGATCAGGGGAGTGATCTCCCCGTGTTTTTTTAGGAAAACCGACTTCGGGCCAATAAGGCCGACGACGCTACCGGGAAACGGCGGCGTGAAGTTCGGATCCGTTCCGTGAAGAATCTCCGGAATCGACTCGAACTTCTTCAGCTCCGCCGCGCTGCGGCAGGGCAAAATCGAAAACGTTCCGGCGGCGGCCTGGTTCTGTGTATGCTGGGTCATCGAAGGTTCCTAGTTCTCGGGCGATTTTAGCAAAAATGTCGAGCACCTTGTCGAGATCCTCATCAGTGTGGGTCGACATGAAGCTGGTACGGACAATCGCTTCGCCATAACGAACGGCTGGATAGATCGCTGGTATGGCAAAGACACCCTCCTCGAAGAGACGCTGGGCAAAGGCAAAGGCTTTGGCTTCGCTGCCAATGAGAATGGGAACAATGGGACTCTGGGTGGACCCAATCTTGAAACCGATTGACTTGAAACCCTCGTGCATCTTGCGGGTATTCTTCCAGAGCATCTCGATGCGCTCCGGTTCGGCCTGCATGATTTGGAGAGCTTTGAGAACTCCACCAGTCACGGCTGGAGCGAGTGAGGCGGTGAAGATAAAGCAGCGGGCCTTGTGCTTCACAAACTCAATGAGCTCGTTGGATCCGGAGATGAACCCTCCCATGGAGCCGAAGGACTTGGAGAACGTGCCCATGACGATCTCGACATCGTCATTGACCCCGAAGTGATGCACCACACCGCGTCCCTGAGGACCAACCACACCGAGTGAGTGGGCCTCGTCGACATACATGATGGCGCCATATTCCTTGGCTGCCTCCACCATCGGGGGCAGATCAGCCATATCGCCCGACATACTGAAGACACCATCCATGATGATCAGGCGTCCGGAATCTTCGGGGATACGCTTAAGACGATTGCGAAGAGCATCCACCGAGTTGTGGCGATAGGGAACAAGTTTGGCGGGAGCTACCTGGCATCCCTCGATGATCGAGGCATGATTCTCACGGTCACAGAGAATGAAATCATCAGCCTCCGTGAGAGCGGCAAGGGCGCCTTGGTTGGCAAAGAAACCGGTCGAGAAAAGAAGGGCGCTTTCGCGGCCAAGGAATGCTGCCAACGCCTCCTCCAACTCATTGTGGAGAGAGATCGTGCCGTTCAGAAGACGGGAACCGGTGCAACCGGCGCCGAATTTGCGCGTCGCCTCGCAGGCCGCCTCGACAATGCGAGGGTCTTGGGCCAGGCCGAGGTAGTTGTTCGACCCGATCATGATCTTCTCCTCGCCACCGCAGACGACATGGTTGCCGTAGCTCTGCTCAATGCAGCGGAAATACGGGTAGAATCCTTGCGCCCGGGCATCTGCCGAATCGCTATACTCTCGGCACTTCTTGAAAAGGTCTCTGGCCATTGCTACTGGGTGGAAAATCGCAGGAAATGGAAGGCGTGTAAATGCTTTCATGCACCCGCTGGAAGCGGGAACAGAGTAGGGAGGAGTAAAAAATCGGGGCGACAGGATTCGAACCTGCGACTTCTTGGTCCCAAACCAAGCGCTCTACCAAGCTGAGCTACGCCCCGTAAGTATGTGATATTACTCTCATTGGTCGGGGATGTGCAAGAAGCGTCTGGGGGCGCCTCTTATAAACCGTTCCCTAAACGGACTTCAGCAACGCGATCAAGGGATCCAACGGAACGCTGACCACAGCCGAGGCACGGTCGCTCACGGCAAATGGAAGAATCAGCTCTCGGCCATGAAGTAGAGAACCACAACTATAGACGACATTGGGGACATATCCCTCACGCTCAGCTCCGATAGGTGAGAGAAGAGGCTCACGAAGACGCCCGATCACCTTGGTGGGGTCATTCAAATCCAGCAGCGCAGCTCCGATACAATATTTGCGCATGGGCCCGACCCCGTGTGTGATGACAAGCCAACCTGCCTCCGTCTCGATGGGCGAGCCGCAATTGCCGATCTTCACCGACTCCCACATTTCGGAAGGGCGCAGGATCACTTGCGGATCACTCCAATAATGAGGGCTATCCGAGAACATGATGAAGAGGTTCTCATCGTCCTGGCGCGAGAGCATGGCGTAACGCCCATTGATGTGACGTGGAAAAAGTGCCATCCCCTTGTTCTGCACGGCACTTCCGTTAAGCGTCAGGATGCGGAAGTGCAGGAAATCCTTGGTTTCGATGAGCTGTGGCAGAATGGATCGTCCGTTATAAGCCGTGTAGGTGGCATAATAGATGACCTTTCCATCATCTTCGATGAAGCGGACAAAACGGGCATCCTCAATCCCATTGCTCTCATTCGTTGAAACGGGAAAAATAATCCGTTCACTCATCGCCAGTTTCTCTGAAAAAAGAAGTTCGTAGTTTGATTTAGCAAGCCACTTGACGCTCTCCAGCGTCCGCAGCATTTCATGGTTCGCCGGTTGCTGCTCACTCAGGATCGTGGCGATACTTTGGTTCAAATCGGCAAGAGTAAAGTCATCAGCAAGGTGCCCCATGACGGCACCGACATATGATTCTTCCAGCCCCATCTCCGAAAGTTTCATGATGAAGAGTTGCTTCTGATAGCTCGGGTTTGGCACCACTTCCGGCACGGTCACAAAACGGGAGACCGGATCGAACGAGATGCCCCCTCCGGCAGCAATCACGCCTGACCGGAATTCAATGGAGGAAATATGACCCTCCCCGGTTGCACGCAGACTCATTACAAACCTGAGGGCCCCTTTCGGGAGATTGCTCTGATCGGGATGCGGCACCATGGAGGGATTGAAGATCGCCGCAGACTCGAGGGCATACTCCCCGGAAAACAACGCTCCGATCAGCAACTCCCTTTCACGGGAAAGCTGGCGGTGCGTGAACACATGATGCTTAACCCGTAAAAAATGAGCCTCCAGAACTGATTGGGTATCCAAGTGCCGGGTCTCGAATTCTGCCAATACTGCGGCGAGTTGCATTCTCACCTCATCCTCGGTGAGGGCAAGAGCTCTGCCAATGATCGTGGTGACACGGTGAATCTCCGCAGGAATGAAAGGACGTATAATGACACGCGCACTTTCCGGAAGAAGTGTCACCTCATGGCGGCAAAGTCTAATGAGATTCATTGTAATTGATCAGGCAGCGATCGGTGCAGGAGGAATGAGATGTTCGGCGCGATTCATTTCCGCAAGTGCCAGATGGAAGGCAAGCGATGATTCGGCGCCCTGATTTTCACTGACCCGGTCGCAGTGCAATCCATCGCTGCATCCACCGGTGCTGAAATCATAAAGTGGCAGCCCCAGATCGTTGCGCCCCAGAAACCACTCAAAAGATCGCCATGCCTCGTGCGTCCAGGCAATATCTTCCGTTGCAGCAAAAGCCTCGTGGCAGGCGGAAATCATCGCCAAGGCCTCCAGCGGTTGTTGGTCAAAATCGGCCCTTGCACCATCCTTTTTGTAAAATCCATTGCTGCCGATGGGTCGAAAACAGCCTGCCTGAGTTTTCTGGAGTGATGTCAGCCAGCGAAGCGATTTCAGTCCGATGGCAAGCGTCTCATCCTCTCTCATGGACTGACCGCTCAGGATGAGCGCCTGGCAGAACCTTGCATTATCATAGGTGAGACTTGCCTCGAACCAAAGCCAGTCCTCCGTGGCGTATTCTTCCCAGAGCTTTAGGAGCCTTGAGACAAGGTGCCCACGCAGCAGACTTGTCTTTTTCTCCCCGGGAAACCGTCGCTGATATTCATGGATTCCCAAGAGGGAAAAATTCCAAGCCCTTGGCGAAGTGAATTCCTTCACCACACCCAATCCTTTCATGAAAAGCTGCTCGCAGAGCCGTCGGTGCCCTTCGTCATGTGAACGGCCGACGCCTGTGCCGAGAGCCCAGAGCGCACGCGCATGACTGTCCTCACTCCCGGCATCCTCAAGCCACTGCCTTCCATGACTCATGAAATTGCGGAATCGCCCGCTCCCATAATCAAGTGCCGCCGCTAGAAAGGCTAAATAGCTAGTGGCATGACCGGAAAGACTCTCCTCGGGTGATTCCCCCCCAACCTCATCCAGCAGATTGCAGAGAATATAGGCCCTGGCATTGTCATCGGTGCAGTAGCCTTCGTGGAAATTCGGCACATTGAAAATCGCGTGCTGAAAAATACCGGTTCCATCACTCATCCGAATGATGTGATCCAGTCGTAGAGGGGGAAGTTCTGATGGCCGACTACCGAGCGTCCACCCGGCGAAGGCTGCCCGTGGAAGGAAATTCCGGTCGGAACGGGCATGCTGGAACGTCTGCAGATACCGTTGCGCAACCGCCGGCCAGATCATGGTGCGCCCGATTGCATAGGCCTCCCCACGGATTGCTTCCATGCGGGAGGGGTCATGAAGGAGACCGCAGACTCCTTCGGCGATGGCCTTGGAGTCCCGAAAAGGAACGAGTACACCGCGCTCCTCCGAAAGCAATTCCTGAGCATGCCAGTAGGGCGTGGAGACCACCACTTTCCCTGCTCCAAAAACATAGGCAAGCGTGCCCGAAGTCACCTGCGCAGCGTTCAGGTAGGGGGTAAGGTAAACGTCGGTTGCTCCTATGAATTCCTTCAGATCTTCCGACGAAACAAACCGATTGTAGAAGATCACATGTTCCTTCACTCCACGATCACGAGCAAGCCGTTCCAGACTCAATCGATAGCGTTCACCTTCGGTCGCTAGCTGATGAGGATGCGTCGCCCCCAGAACCAGATAGACGACATCCGGGTGTCTGCGGACAATCTCGGGCAACGCCTCGATCACATACTCGATCCCTTTGCCGGGAGAGATCAGCCCGAAAGTCAACAGCACAGTCCGCCCCTCCACTCCGAACTCGGCCTTGTAAAACGACGAGTCCTTGAAGGGAATATCTAGGATGCCATGAGGGATCACATCGATCTTTTCCTGCGGAACTTCATAGACCTCACGTAGAATCTCAGCTCCATGCTGCGCCATCACTACCAGACGGTCACTGCGACGAGTCAGTTCGCCCATCACCTTGCGCTGTGCAGGACTGGGCTCACGAAGGATAGTGTGTAGCGTCGTCACCACCGGCATCCGCACTTCCTTGAGCAAGGCCAGCAGATGACTTCCGGCAGCCCCGCCGTAGATGCCAAATTCATGCTGCACGCAGAGCACATCTGCCCTGTTAAAATTCAGAAAATCAGCGGCCCGTCTGTAGGAATCGAGATCTTTCTCCAACAGTTCAAATCGAACCCTGGGCGAATAATCATACCCTTCCTGGCGATCATTTACCGCTCCAACAAAGCAGTCGGCCTCGGGAATCTCACGAGCGACCGACTCGCACAAATCATGCGTGAAGGTCGCTATTCCGCAAAGTCTGGGCAGATAATCCCCCAGAAAGGCAATGCGCTGCAATGGAGCAGAACGGTTCAGGAGGACTCACCCTGCTCCCTTCGACCTTCAGTGGCAAGAAGCGACTCAGAGCCTGTAAAAGCGGGTGCAGTTGCCACCGAGAATCGATTCCCGATTCTGAATCGGAAATTTATCGATGTAGTCGGTCACGATCTTCATCGTTGCCTCGTAGTCGGCAGAAAGATTGCAGACAGGCCAGTCCGAGCCGATCATCAGACGCTCCGAGCCGAAGGCGTTAAAAACAACATCGAGATAGCCGTGAAAATCTTCTAGCCTCCACTCCCCCCATGCTGCTTCGGTGACCATTCCTGAGAGCTTGCAATAAACATTCGGGAATTTTGCGAGCACTCCAATATCTTCCTTCCAAGGTGAGAATTTCTGATTCTTAATCTCGGGCTTCGCGATGTGATCGATCACAAATGGCTGCTCGGGAAATTCCTCCACGAGTCGGGCTGCAATAGGGAGATGTTTGGGAAAGAGCAAGAGATCGTAGGTCAGTTTAAATTCCTTGAGCTGCCCGATACCGCGCCTGAACTCGGCCCCCATCATGAAATCATCATCCGGTTCATCATGGACAACATGGCGGACGCCCACGAACTTTGGATTTTTGGAAAATTCCTGTAACTGTGACCGCAGCTCGGGCGAACGGAGATCGACCCAGCCGACGATACCCTTGATAAACGGATACTGGGCGGCAAGATCAAGCAGCCAGCAGGTCTCTTCTAGGCTCTGTCGCGCCTGCACGGCAACAGTGCCATCAAATCCAGAAGCCTTCAGTAACGACTCCAGATCATTAGGAAGGTAGTTGCGCTTGAGCACCGTCATCCGATCATCCATCCAAATATGCTCGGTTGGGCTGTAGTTCCAAAAATGGTTGTGGGCATCGAGTTTCATGATCGGGGAAAAAATTGAATTAAGCGGGCTCTACGGTTACTGCCGTTCCGTAGCAGAGGACTTCGGTAGCGGAAAGATTGGCGCCAAGGTCTGAAGCATCATAGCGAACCCCGATAATGGCATTGGCACCAAGTTGTGCAGCATGGGCCACCATGGCGTCAAAAGCGTGTTGCCTGCCCTGTTCGCACATCTCTGTATAGGCACCGATCCGACCACCAATGATGCTTTTAAGTCCTCCTAAAATTCCCTGTGCAATGGTCGGAGAGCGAACAATGATTCCTCGCACCATGCCCTTGTGAGCCGTGATGCGATAGCCGGGAATGTCAAAGGTAGTTGAAGAGAGCATGGGTGGAGGAAACGTTAAAATCGTGAAAAAGTTGGAAGGTTACAAAGAATGGAGGGGATCAGTCTGGCGCATTTCACATTGTAACTTTCTAACTCTTTTAACAAAGCATCACTCCGCGCGTTTCACTGCATCCGCCTTCAGCCACTGCCAGAGGTTTTCGAGACCTGCTGCGACGCGCTGTTTGGTGGCGGCAAGCTCCTCGGGAGTGAACGTTCCTGTTGCAGGCCTCTCGGTGGCGTAGAGGTAATATTTGATCTTCGGCTCCGTGCCTGAGGGACGGACAGCGACTTTCAAACCACCGGCAATCTCAAAGACGATCATCGCCTCCTTGGGAATCAACTCCCCCTCGGAGTCATGAAGATCCTGGGTTGCGTAATTCAAGACGGAGAGCACCTCGGCTCCCTCGATCTCCGCGGGAGGAGTGCCTGCGTAAGAGTCGACCAATTTCTTGATCTTGGCAGCCCCCTCAGCGCCTTCGAAGGTGAGCGACTCACCACGCTCGAGATAGAAGCCGTATTCCGCGTAAATCCTATCAAGCAGAGTCACAACGGTGATGCCCTCGCTCGCGGCGTAGGCAGCCACCTCGGCGAAGCAGATGACGGCGGCGTTACCATCTTTGTCACGAACGAAATCGCCGGTGTTGTAGCCGTAGCTCTCTTCTCCACCGAAAACGAAGAAGAGAGAATCCTTAAGGCGCGCTTCACGGGTCTCCTCCTCCGAGAGATTGCGGTAATGAGCCTGAATTTCAGCAGGGAGTTTCTCCTCGTAGGCACGCTGCTTGGAGCCAATGTACTTAAAACCTGTCAAGGTCTCGACGCACTTCACACCAAAGCCGAGCGCGATTTCCTTTTGAAGATCCGTGGTAACAAGACTCTTGATCACGACGGCGTGTTCTCGGTTCTCCTCGGTCAGGATACCTTTCTCAAAAAGGCGCTTGAGACGATACCAGACCATGAGCGATCCGATTTGATTTCCGGTCAGTAGCAACAGCTTACCGGAGGCATCTCTCGCTGCGACTCCCATACGGTCATCATCAGGATCGGTCGCCTGCACAAGGTCCGCCTTCTCAATGTCGGCGAGTTCCATACCGAGTTTGAGCGCTTCGGGATATTCTGGATTTGGAGATTTAACCGTCGGGAAGAGGCCATCCGGAACCATCTGCGAGGGAACAGGCCAGCATTCGACTCCCAGACGATGAAGCATGGGAACAATGATCACACCTCCCACTCCATGGAGCGGGGTAAAGACCGTCTTGAGCGCGGGCTTACGGCGAAACAGCTCCGGGTCAACAATCAGCTTCTCGAGGCGCTCCATGTAGGCCTCGTCAATCTCGCGACCGATCTTGATCACCTGACCCCGATGAGCTTCCGGCAGGGGCTCGTAGGTATCGTCTCCGGCATTCACCAGGTCAATAATTCCCTGATCATGCGGGGCGACCACCTGTCCTCCGTCGTCAAAGTAAACTTTATACCCATTATAGCCCGGAGGATTGTGGCTGGCCGTGATGTTGATCCCGGCCGCGGCATTCTTGTACCGCACCGCAAAGGAAAGCTCCGGCGTGGAGCGGGGCCCCTCGAAAAGAAGCGCATCGCACCCGAGATCGGTCATCACTTTGGCGGCAAGATCGGCGAACTCTCGGGAGAAGAATCTGGTGTCGTAGCTGATCGCGATCGCAGGACGTCCGGGGCGATTCTCCCGCTCATGCCACTGCCGCACGTAGGTCGCGAGTCCGCGGGTAGCGCGGGCGATGTTGTAATCATTCATCGCGTTCGTGCCGATGCAGGCATACTCGGGACGACCGTCAGGGCGACCTGGGCCGGCCTCTGCCGAGGTAATCACTTCACCAATGGTCTTACCCCGGAGACCTCCGGTCCCAAACGCCATCGTGCGGAAGAAGCGGTTATTTAATTCATCCCACCGCCCGGACTCAGCGAGTTGGGTAATCACGGTTTCAGCTAAAGGGGATGACCCTTTGGCAAGCATGGTGCGGATATTCTCCGCGGAGGACTTCAGGAGCGAACCGGAAGCCTCGGCCGCAGAGATGGATTCAAGGAGGGTGGTCATGATTGGGTTGTAGTTTCCTTAACATAGAAAACGAACTCAAAAAAACTTTCGTTTTTTTGAAGATTGCTTCACGAGAAAAATTCCTGCTATTTTTTCATTATAAAATCCCCCATGACTCCAAATTCCTCCCGTCTGTTTCAAGCCAGTTGCGTTGCCCTAATCGTTACCGCCATGAGCTTTGCACTGCGCGGTGGAGCATCCACTGACTGGGGTGCCGAATTTCACCTCTCCAACGAACAATTAGGCTGGATTAACGGCACCGCTTTTTGGGGGTTCACCATTGCCATGGTCGTCGGAGGACCTCTTTGCGACGCACTCGGTCTGGCCTTCATTATGAGGGTTGCCTTTATTGGCCACTTGGTGGGCATCCTTCTGACCATCTTTGCCTGGGACTACAAAAGCCTCTATGCAGGCACCCTGATTTTTGGAATCGCCAATGGATCAGTTGAGGCGGCCTGCAATCCCCTGATCGCAACACTCTTCCCCAATGACAAGACAACCAAGCTCAATGCTTTCCACGTTTGGTTCCCCGGCGGCATTGTGATCGGTGGTTTGCTGGCGTTCGCACTCGGTCATTTAGGCTTAGGATGGAAAATTCAGTTTGCCTGCATGCTCATACCACTAGGAATCTACGGGGTGATGTTCCTTCGGGAGAATTTCCCTAAGACCGAGCGCGTCCAGCGCGGGGTCTCAACGGGTGCCATGTTCGCAGCCTGCCTGAACCCAATCTTTATTCTCATGGTTGGCTGTATGCTACTTACGGCCGCCACGGAACTCGCCCCGAACCAATGGATCCCCAATATTCTAACGAACGCTGGGGTCTCGGGAATCCTCGTTCTAGTATGGATCACCGGCATTCAGGCGGTCGGTCGGATGTTCGCTGGTGTCTTCGTTCACCGGATTGCACCCGAGGGAATGCTCCTTGCCAGCGCGGCCATCAGCGCCCTCGGACTCTACACGTTGAGTATCAGTTCAGGTGTGATGCTGTTTGGGTCTGCCACAGTCTTTGCGATCGGCGTTTGCTTCTTCTGGCCAACAATGCTTGGGTATGTAAGTGAGCGTTTTCCTAGGACAGGTGCTCTCGGTCTCGCCATCATGGGAGGAGCGGGAATGCTGAGTGTCAGCGTGGTGCTTCCGATCATGGGACACTTTTATGATCAGGGAATAGCTTCCCGACTTTCTCCAGGAGAGAAGGCTAATGCTACTATCGAGGCAGCGGCAGGCCTTCAGACCCTCGGCAGAGTGTCGCTGTTACCCTGCCTGTTGATCGTTATTTTCCTGATCGTCTTTTTTCTTCAGAAGCGGTTTTCGGCTGATCTAAAGAAAACCTAGAAAATCGCGGTGAGTTTTCCTGTGGACCGCATCTCGCCTGCATCGTCCATAATAACGGCGCCGACAGAAGGATAATTGTAGCAAAAGTTCTGGATCTGATCCCAATTCATGTTCATCCAGGCAGTCGATAGAGCATCTGCCTCGGCTGCGGAATCGCTGATCGCCCAGCTACGTTGGTGGCGGTTTGAGGAAATCCCTGTTGCAGGATTGATAATGTGATCTCCACGCATGGCACTGCCTGATGTACCGATCCCTCCATGCGAAAGAAGTATCTCCAACCCTTGCTCCCCGTCGCCCAGTCTCACCCTCCATGCCTGATCACCCGAGGGCGGATCCCCTGCAAGGATGCTGCTTCCGGAACTCATCAGGAGGAATGACTCTATTCCCCATTCCTCCATTTCAACGGATATCTGATCCAGGGTGTAACCTTTAGCAATAGCTCCGAGATCAACCCTGCATCCGCCAGAATCAGCAACAAATTCCCGTGTCCGAGAATCGAGGTGCCAGCGTGAAAGTGATGAACCATTCTGCCGAGTAGCGGCACAGACGTCAAAAGCTCCACCCGAAAATATCTGATACCTAGCAGCCATCGAAAGGCATTCGAAAACGGGTGCTGAAACCAAATATCTTCCTCCTGCTGGGAGGGAGGACAAAATGGAAATCTCACTTCCCGCTCGGAACCGACTCATCAGTGATTCCATCCTGTCAACAAGCGCAAAAGCCTCTTGGGCGGCCTGACTGGCATAAACTTCCTCCTCACCCGATATCCTGACCTGCCACCAGGTGCTCATCGCGTGATGATTAAAGGCGTGAATGCCTTCCCCCAACCCATCAACATCCCCCTCCCCCATTCAGCTAGATCAGTTGAGGTAGGATGTCGGCCGCAAAAGCTGATGTGATTCTATTTTAGAGGCTTACCGTAGACTTCAACCTCAATGTAATGATTGCTCGTGTTGGAAGTGTTACCATTCGAGTACAGACGAACATAGCGGCCCTGCACTGGTTCCTTCACAGACATGAGCCGACCCTGGTTTGTCTCAATGTAGGCTGGATCTGTACCGACTCCCAGACCGTTGCTATTATCAGCATCATTATTGTAGATGGTTTTGACACCATCGATAAAATCCGGATCGTCAGAGGCTTGAACAACTACTCCCTTGTAAGCACGGGCCTGCGAGTGAAAATGCCAGACCCATACGGCATAGATATCGGCCTTGGAGCCAAGATCGATCTGAACCCACTGCTTGCCGGGAGCAAGCTCCACGTAATTTCCCTCATCGGCATTCTTAATGCCGTCGACAACCATGTCGAGGGTTCCTAGAAGGGGATCAGAGTCACTCGATTTAACCGGCTTTTTTAAGGCCAGATTGGTGGTTCCTGCAGGAACCATCAACTCCTGCTTCTTGTTGGGATCTAAGGTTTCAAGATTGGGAACCTTAATAGGAACCGGCGTTCCGATAGAAAGCGGCGGAGGGAATTTTGTGGTGAGCGGGACCTTGGCGTCCTGTGCTTGCAAGTGGGTGGAAGCAACCAGTGTCAGGGCTGCAAAATACGTTAGGGATTTATTGAGCATGAAAATAGATTGGTTGAGTGGCGTGGTTCAGGCGATGAAATCCTTTGGATCAAGATCCAGCATGCGTCGCGCCGTGACGGCCTCGTTGGCCATCATGATCGCATATTCGCTGCTGAAAGCCTCGTCTGCGGGACAATTCAGTTTCGCCTTGCCTCGAATGGAGTCAAAGAAGTTTTCGAGATGCGGTTGGTGGATCTTCTTGTTGAAACTGATTGGCATGTCGAATACCGCAGCCGCCGGAGTTTCACGGGCATCAACCTTGGCATCGTCCGCTTTTGGAGCTGCATAGGTAGGCTCCTGGGGCCGGATATAGTTTTTTGAAACCAGATTATCCCAAGAGGGAGCATTGGGCTCGCGCCAGATGGCGCTCAACCGTGGATCCTCGGACATCTTCAGGGAACCTTGATCACCCATGAAGTATTCCCAATAACCGCCGCCAGCACTGGTGGTCGTCTGGACCTGATAAAAGGCCCGCACGATTCCGGTCGGGAGGGGGTATTCATAGACAACCATCGCGTTGTCGAACCATTCATGATTGGGATAGTAGTCAACCCCGCCAGCAGCCATCACGGCTCGGGGATGGACGCCGAACCACCAGTTGAAGATATCGATCTGATGGGCGCCAAGATCGCTGAGCGGCCCCCCTCCGAGGGCCTTGAACCAGCGCCAATTACGGAACTGATTCATGTCGGCGTAACCATATTTTTTGAGGATCTCATCTGGAATCTCCTTGCCCTTTGGCCATCCGAGATCGGGTGAAGCCGCTCTGTTCCACTGTGCCTGGGCAGCGGTAATGCGACCGCATATCTTTGCCTCATTCATGAGGCGATTAAGAGCAAAGAGATAACGGGGATTACTTCGGCGCTGGTGGCCTATCTGGAGAAGCTTCCCTGTCTCCTTCATTGTCTGAACCATGGAGCGGGCACCCTCCACGGTATTGCTCATCATCTTTTCGCAATAGACGTTGATCCCAGTCTTGAGGCAAGCGTTAGTGATCGGAGCATGCCAAAAATCCGGGGTAGCCACAACAACCGCATCGAGGTTCTTCTCGGCGGCCAGCAGTTCCTCGTAATTCACGTACGCCTTCACGTCCAGATTGCTTTCGTTCTTCAGCTTTCGCTGAACGTATTTGCGCGGATAATCCCAGATATCACAGATGGCCACGAGTTGAATTCCCTGAATAACTTGGAGCGACTCAAGTAAAACGCGTCCTTCCATGCCGAGTCCGATCAGGGCTATCTGCAGGCGATCATTGGCTGACTTTCCTACCTGGGCCCTAAGCGACGGTAGGGATGACAAAAACGCACCGGCACCGGCGGCCGTGGAGAGTTGAACGAAGCGACGGCGACTCATGTCGCCGACAATCTCGCCGGAAATAGGGGAATCAGAGGTTACCATTTCTTGAGAAGGGCAAAACGATTATTGTCCGCAAGGGCGAGTGCCATGGCGACTAAAACGATGTGGATCCCCAGGAAGGTGGCTCCGTCGTTCTGATTGATAAGCATCAAGCCGATTGTCAGCACGATGTAGAGAACACCCTGAAGAAAAAGGGAGATCCTTGTAAAAAGCCCCAAGAGCAGTGTGATTCCCAGAATGATCAGAGCAGGACCGAGAATCGTATAGAAGGGTTTGAGGAGAAAGCCGGGAAGAAGCGGCTCCAAAGCAAACTTGTCTTGAAGCACCTGCGGAACGGCATGATACCTGTGCAGTCCGTAAACCTTCTGGATCACATCGACCATCGCGCCGCTGGGATCCTGCATGCCGGTGACCGGATCCATCAGCGGTTTCTGAACCTTCACGGATTCGGAGTATTTATCAATTCCGGCGATCAGGGCTCGGATACCGAGCCAACCGCGAAGGACGAGAAAGGCCAGAGTCTGTCCGTTCATTAATGAGGGTGAGTTTGTTGAGCTCATGCGTTGTGCGATCTAATTTTAGTCGTTTGGTTAAGGTTTCGTAACTGGGTTTTGTATGCCTGCGGAGTCGGGTGCCGGCACAGGGGCCGTGGGTGGAGTGATTTGCTGAAGCAGTTCCTTGGCCTCCTTGCTCTTGGGAATCTTTTTTGCAGGAATTTTCTTCACCGCAGCACGAATAGCGGATTTCTCCTCGTCTCTCGAAGCAAGCTTCCAAGCAGTAAGATAAGCCTTAAAACGATCATTGTTGTTGAGATCCGAGAGCGCTTCGATCGTGTCGATATAACCCTTGAGCGCGAGAATTTTCTCCGAGTTGCTCTGACCATTACCGGCGATCACGGGGAGCAGGGCTAGGGATGTGGCACTTCGAGCCGAAGAGAGGGCCCTGATGGCCTGTTTCCTTTGGTCAACATCCTGTGAATTGAGAATTGCACCCAACTTATCGGTAGCTTCCTTCACTTCCAATCGGGCCAACACATTGATCAGGATCTCTTTTTGGGAGGGATCCCCCTGATCGAAAGCAGAAACGATCTGCAACGCCGCTGCCGAAGGCGAAGGATCGAAGATTGTGGCACGGACAACGGCCTTCTGGAAGTTCTCGGCATTCCTTCCCTTCACGCTTGAGACAAGCGTGAGGCACTTTCCAAGATCACCTGAGGCGGCAAGCCGCGAAAGAGCCTCACAACCCGCCGACTGCAATGCAGGATCGGAGGAATTCATTGCAGCGATTGCTGAATCGATCGCTTTGTGTTCCTGTCGGTCAGCGAGGATGGAGAGCAGGATGGCTGCCAAAGCCGGCTTGGAGGAAGCCTCGAGGGTGATCAGTTGAGCACCCACGTCGCTTCCCTTCAACGTGGCAACGCCACTTTTGGCAGCTAGCGCAACGGGTGCGTTGGAATCGGAAAGAAGCTGTGTCAGGGACTCGAGGTTCTTGCCGTCGCCACTCCGGGAGAGACCCCAGATAGCAGCAAGAAGGACATTACTATCTGCGTTGCCGAGAGCCTTCTGGTAAAGCGGGATCGAGGAAGCATCGGCATTCTGTCCGAGTCGCTTGAGGACAATAACCCAGGCATCCGGGCTGTCACTCCAGGAAACGGAGGCCAATTGCTCGGGCGTCCCGAATTCGGCCAACGTCTTGGCAGCGCCGTTGCGGAGGCGGTAATCCTCGTTTTTGAGAAGCGCTACCGCTTCCTTTTGCCCGGCGGGAAGTTTAGCCGATGCCAGCACGCGCAGGGCGGAAAGTCGCTGAGCGTAGGGTCCCTCGGATCGGGCAATGGAGGCCAGTTTTTCCGAAGCTGCATCGGCCAAGGCGGTTCCCTTCGCCACCAACGACGAGGAGGCATTGATCACTCCGGCGTTCTTCAGGGCGCCGTTTCCTTTTGCTGCCTTCACCTCGAGGATGGCCTTCAGGGCCTCGACCGAGCCCAATGAGGCGAGGGTCTGAAAAGCCGATTCGGAAAGAGCGGGAGATTTCGAGGCCGCGACCTTGGAGAGTTCCGGAATCGCCGTGGCGGCACCGCGGACCGCGATCGCGCTCATCACGGCCACTTGCCGGTCCTCCCTTCCGGAAGCGAGAAGATCCACAAGGGCCCGATCCGCGGACTTGACGGGAATCGTGGCGAGGGCGCGGACAGCGTAGCCACCCGTATTGCCGGCAGCATTTGTGGGATCATTGGCGGTAGATTCCGCGAGTTTCGCCAAAACAGGCACGGCGTCTTCGGAACCCATCCATCCGAGCCACCGGCAGATCGTCTCCTTGGCGGCCTCCGTTGTGGAGGGATCCTTCAGGATCGCTACCAGTTTGGGTTCAAATTGGGAGCGGGTTTCGGGAGTGCCTTTGCGAAGCGCTTCCAAAACGTTATAGGGAGCATCGGCAGCGTCACCGTAGTTGTACTTGGGAAGATCCAGCAGGGATGACTCACCCAAAGCCTTCGCCTGATCTGGAGAAAGGGGGACCATAGCCTGTGAAGGTTTGGCGGTTGCGACCGTGTTTGCAGGCGGCGGTGTCGGAGCCACCGCATTGGTGCCTGCTTTTGGAGGTTCAGGGGCTGCCTGCACTTTCTGAAGCGTCTCCGTGCTTCCCTCGGGAGCAAGCACTGCGTTGGGCTGTGATTTAAGCGCTGCCGTCGGGACGTCATCGGCGGGGAGATCGCCAAGGGCATACTGGATGCCGTCCAGGTAGTGCTGGAGGATCTGGGGAACAAAGAAGATGTCCTTGTTGTGACCAAGCGAGGTGTAGAAGACACGGCCATTGCCCTCCTTTTTGATCCAGGAGATTGGGAAGTCGTTGTCGTTGCGGACAATCTGGGGATTACCTCCCTTGTCGAGCAGTGGTTTGCCATCCTTATCGACCGTCTTCGCCTTGGTCTCCGGCTTGCTCATGTCGAGGCTCACCAGCTCACGTTGCTTCTCGCGACTATAGGGTCCGGTAATCTGGTAGATCTCTTCTTTAAGACGGAACCCCTGATTATTAAACCCCTTGTTGATCGGATGGG
This sequence comes from uncultured Spartobacteria bacterium, assembly GCA_903868795.1. Lineage (GTDB taxonomy): Bacteria > Verrucomicrobiota > Verrucomicrobiia > Chthoniobacterales > UBA6821 > UBA6821. The sequence continues at coordinate 25,793 of CAIPWR010000049.1, forward strand.
TGGGATCGTCCAGTTTGACCGCCACCAGATCACTGGCATGCCAGGGGTGACCATGAAAAACCCCTCCCATGAGTTCCTGTCCTTCGGGCCATGTAGGGAAATTGTCCGAAGCGGCGTGGATGCCGACGACTCCTTTGCCTGAAGCAACAAAATCGAGCAGGGCCTTGCGGTGGATGGGATTCACAAATTTCAACCCCGTGGTATTGATGAAAATAATGACATCAAATTGCTTCAGAGTCTCGGGATCAAACGAGGCCATGTCGTCGCTGCAAACCGGAGTATAGGCCCCTGCCTTTTCACCAATCCGTTTCAGTGCCTGCACACCATACGGGATGGATTCATGAACATGTCCCTCGGCACGATAGAAGAGAAGTGCCTTATGCGGTTGCTTCGGCTCGGCAGTCGCCTTTGCTGGAAGGGCGGCTTCAATCGCTGCTAAATCGGCGGGAGAAATCGGTGGAAAAACAGGCCTGGTGTAAACCTTCGGAGTAGGTTTTGCCACTGCTGCAATAGGCGTCGCCGAGGGAGATGAAGATGGCGAAGGATCAGCCGCCAAAGCCGTGGTGGCGAGCGAACAGAGAAGGAGGAATCGGAACGAAGTATTCATGGGGAAAGAAAGGATAACGATAGAAAGGAAGCAGTGGTGGTTACACAGGAAGCACCCATGGCCCGCGATAGGAGCGGTGCAGGAGGGCATTGGCATCGGGAGCACCGACGATCTGCTCCGTGATACGGTCGAACTCCAACTGACTGCGTCCCGAGCGGAAGGCCGCATTGGCAAGATGAGCAGCTGATCCGGCAAAATGAGCATCCGCGATGGGATGAATCGGTGTTGTACGAGAGCGAATACAACTCAGGAAATTTTCCATGTGAGACTGATTCTCGACGCCGCAATGGAATCCATCAGAAGGAATTACGGCGAACTTCAGATCACCATTGCTGTAGCTCACGCCGCCACGACAGCACTCGACCCAACCGTTTTCTCCTTCAAAGCGAGTACCAGTCCCACCCAGAATGGCAGTTCCATTCATCACATCAATGATCTGCCCATTGGCATAGCGCGCCTGAAATTTGTATTGAGTAGCCGTATTGAAGAGCGGACTCGGAGGATCAAATTGGGCTGAGGCATTCAAAATCTCGGTGGGTGATTCTGTATTCAATCCCATCCCCCAGAGGCCGATGTCGTAATGATGACTGACCCAATCGGTCACCTGTCCGCCGCCGTAGTCATAGGACCAGCGCCAGTTCCAGTCACAGCGCTCCTTGTAATAGGGAACAAAAGGTGCAGGCCCTAGCCAGAAGTTGTAGTCAAAATCAGGCGGAGGAGTTTGTGGTGCCATCGGTGGGATGAAAGGCCCGCCATGCTCCCCTCTCCCTTGAGGCATGAAGACAACGACCTTGGTGATTTTTCCAAGCATCCCGTTGCGTACCAGTTCCACCCCGCGATGGAAGTAGGGTGAAGAGCGTTGCTGTCCTCCAACTTGAACGACAGCTCCCGTGCGGCGCACCGCCTCCACCATGGCGCGACTTTCGGGGATACTCGGCGCAGCGGGCTTCTCCACATAGACATCTTTTCCAGCATTCACCGCAGCAATCATGATGAGGGCATGCCAGTGATCGGGAGTGCCGATAATGACGGCATCGAGATCGGGGCGGGCAAGAATTTCGCGGAAGTCCCTGTAGACGTCGCACCCTTTGTAGCTGCCGGAAGCCTTCTGGGCAGCATAAGCCGTCTCAACCTGCTCCTTCGCTGATTGGGCATGGGCGTCGTTCACATCACAGACCGCAATAACCTGCGCATTCACAGAGGCTAGGGCCTGGCTCATGTCACTGCGCCCCTGACCACCGCAACCGATCAGCCCGATGGTGATCCGCTCGTTCGGGGATTTCCTGACAGGCATCGAGCCATCGGCGCGCAGAAGGGAGGGAAACACGGCCGAACCCGAGGTCAGGGCCATCATTCTGAGAAAGGAGCGTCTATTCATAGGAGGATGTAGTGGTGAAGGGTATTGTAAAAAGAGGCTTGAGGAAATTATAGATTCTCGCCCAAATGCATGGGCCGGATCCAGATATTGCGGAATCGGACGGGGTTGTTGTGGTCCTGAAGTTGGATAAAAACCTTGGAATCATGCGGGGGGGAGTACTTGGAAGCCGAATGATAAGGGACGGCTGGATTGATCCCATCGGTGCAGCCGACGAGTTCGTAGTGATACTGAGTCACCACCCCGTTATGGAGCACGGTGACGACGGCCTTCTTGACGAGTTCCCCTTTGGTATTCCAGCGAGGAGACTCGAAAAGAATATCGTAGCTCTGCCATTCACCAGGAGGCTTGCAGGCATTAACCAGCGGAGGCGACTGACCATAGACGGCGGAGGCCTGACCATCGGGATAAGTGGGGGCTTTGTAGGAATCAAGCACCTGAATCTCATACATGTTGTTGATCAAGATACCGCTGTTACCTCGGGCCTGACCCGTACCCTCGGGAGGATTCGGAGAAGCCCATTCGACATGCAATTGAAAATCAGCCCATGTGCCACGCGTGCGGATACCTCCATCGTGCGGCTTGGTGGAGACGAAATCTTCCTGCGTTGGCCAGGTAGGTGTACCTCCTTTTGCGCTCTCCCATTTTGCAAGATCATGTCCGTCAAAAAGCACCTCCGCGTCGGAAGGTGCAGCCGCCCAAAGGCTGAAAGTCGCCCCGGGGGTGACCACCTCCGGCTGCGGTCGCTTCATATCGTGTACAAACCATTTTCCCGCTGGCTCCATTGCCTCAGGGGGCTTTGGCTTGGGCTTGGGACTAGGAGACTGGCTTGCTAGAGGAGCAGGAGAAGCTGTTTGGGCAGATAGACCCACTGAGAGCATGGGAAGCAAGAACACCCCAATGGCTGCAAGCGTGGATGCTGAAAGCGAGGAAAACTGACTCACTGATTCAGCACGACAAATGTCGGCATGGTTTGTGTCAATTGTTGTCATAGGGGGTGATGGCACTTAGGAAATCATTCAAAGCACTGTTTGCCAGCACCAGAAATCATTAAGCGTGCTATTTTATTCGAACATTTGTCATTTATTGTCAAAGAAAAGATTGTTTTTGTTTTTACGCATTGCACAAAGTTGACATCTCTTGCTATCTCAGAAACCTTCAGTCTCAAACCCCACCCCCATTCTTTATGCCTCGTCCTGTTACACTCTTCACCGGCCAATGGGCTGATCTCCCCATCGCTGATCTGGCACTATTAGTCAAATCCATGGGCTACGACGGACTCGAACTCGCCTGCTGGGGAGATCACTTCGATGTTGTCGCAGCGGCTGCTCCGACAACTTCTGCCGAGTATTGCGACAAGCTTTGGCAGCTCCTCTTGGACAACGGACTCACCTGCTATTCCGTATCGACTCACCTTGTGGGACAGGCAGTATGCGATCTAATCGACGAACGCCATCAGGCCATTCTCCCTCCTGAGATTTGGGGCGATGGCGAAGCAGAAGGCGTAAGACAACGGGCAGCGGAGAGGATGATTCTCACTGCCAAAGCCGCAAGAAACTTTTTCAACCGAAAGCCAGGATTTACAGAAAACCCTCATCCCGTCGTCGTGAATGGCTTCACCGGCTCCTCCATCTGGCATTCGATTTATGCCTTCCCTCCCACCTCACAGGAATATTGGCAGCGCGGTTTTGACGATTTTGCCACCCGATGGATTCCAATTCTGCAGGCCTTCGATCAGGAAGATGTGAACTTCGCCCTGGAGGTGCATCCAGCCGAGATCGCCTTTGACATTGCCTCTGCGGATCGTGCCCTTGCCGCAGTCAATAATCATCCCCGCTTTGGCTTCAACTACGATCCCTCTCACCTCGGTTATCAAGGTGTGGACTATGTGAAGTTCCTACGGCATTTTGGCAACCGCATCCTCCATGCTCATATCAAGGATGCTTGGTGGGGCCATGGCGACGGCACGGTCGGCGTCTTTGGTGGCCACGCGAGCTTCGGCGACTCTCGTCGCTACTGGGATTTCCGCTCTGCCGGTCGAGGTGACATTCGATTCGAAGATGTGATTGTTGCCCTCAATGACATCGGCTACCAAGGCCCTCTCTCCGTCGAGTGGGAGGATAGCCGCATGGACCGCATCCACGGTGCCACGGAATCGGCCGCCTTCGTTCGCAATCTCGACTTCACGACGAACAAAGTCGCTTTCGACGCAGCCTTTGATAAATCTGGCAAATGAACTCGGCTATCCCCGCCGCAAAGCGTAAAATCCGCATGGGAATGGTCGGTGGGGGCCGCGGGGCCTTCATCGGTGCCGTCCACCGCATCGCCGCCAACATCGACGGTCAGATTGAACTCGTTTGCGGGGCCTTCAGCAGCGATCCGCAGCGCTCCCGCGATTCCGGAGCCGATCTCTTCCTGCCGCCCGGGCGTTGCTACGGCACCTTCGAAGAGATGATGAAAGGGGAGGCCGCTCTACCGGTGGGTGAACGCATGGACTTCGTCTCCATCGTCACGCCTAACCACGTACACTTCACCGCCGCCAAGTCGGCACTCGAACACGGCTTCCCCGTTATGTCCGACAAGCCGGCAACCTTCGATCTGGCGGAGGCCAGGGAACTCGGTGATCTCATCAGTCGCACAGGCCTCCTCTACGGACTGACGCACAACTACACCGGCTACCCGCTGATCAAGCAGGCCCGGGAACTCGTCCTCTCTGGACGTCTCGGTAAGATCCGCAAGGTCGTCGTGGAATATCCCCAGGGCTGGCTCTCAACGCGTCTCGAGGAGAGCGGTCAGAAGCAGGCCGCCTGGCGCACCGATCCAGCCCGCTCGGGAGCCGCCGGGTGTATCGGCGACATTGGCACCCATGCCGAGAATCTCGCCGAATACGTCACCGGCCTGAAGATCAAGGAACTCGCAGCAGACCTCACCACCTTTCTCGAGGGACGCGCCCTTGATGACGACGGCAACATCCTCCTCCGTTTTGAGAACGGGGCAAAAGGCGTACTCCATGCCTCACAGATCTCGGTCGGGGAGGAGAATAACCTGAACATCCGTGTCTATGGAGAAATCGGCGGCCTGGAATGGCATCAGAAAGAGCCGAACTCTCTGCTTGTCAAATGGTCGGACAAGCCGATGGAAGTCTGCCGAACCGGCATGGGCTACCTGAGCCCCATTGCCGCAGCCAACACCCGCACTCCACCCGCCCACCCCGAGGGATACCTCGAAGCCTTCGCCAATATTTATCGGAACTTTGCTAATCACCTTCGTGCAGTGCTCGATCACACCACGCCGGATCCCATCGCGCTTGATTATCCCAAGATCGAAGATGGCATCCGTGGCATGGCCTTTATCGAAGCCGTGGTCGAAAGCTCCAAGAATAACGCCCGCTGGACGCCGCTTGGGTAAGGCATCTTTAGAAAAAGAAATAGCCACAGGAGGCACAAAAAAACACAAAAGGAGAAGTCCTAATGCTTTCTGTGCATTTTGTGGGAAGCACTTAAAAAATCTAGGGAGTAATGGGTCGAATTTTGATGTTCTTAAACGAGATTGCGCCGTGGTCGCCTTGGAGTCCGATAAACCCTTCGGAGGCTTCCGCGAAGCCCGGCATCTTGCCGAACTTGCTGGCGGCCACGCGCCTCTTGAAGTCATCGCTGTTGAGCGTGTACTCAAAGTACTTTACGCCGTTAATCAAATGCTCACATTTCGCGGGGCTGACCACCAACCGGATATGGTTCCATTGTCCAACCGGCTTGGTGGCATCAAGGGTCTTGCCCGTGGCCGGGTCGAGCGGAGGTTGGTAGAGTGCATAGAGCCAGCCGCAACGCGTAGGATCCACTGCCAGTTGGTTGTCCTCGAGCTGGAATTCCGGGCCTGTCTCCCACATGCGTTTGTGTTTCCCGTCATCCACCACGCGGTACATGACACCGCTATTTCCCGACGGGGTGATGTTGTAGTCGAGTTCCAGTTCGAACCATCCGTACTTCTTGTCGGTCACGATATCGCCAGCCTGGTGGGGATCTGCGCAGATGAGGCAACCATCCTCGACCCTCCAACCTGACTTCACAGTGTTCATTCCGAAGTTATGCCAGCCGGCGAAGTCCTTTCCGTTGAAGAGGAGTTGCCATCCCGCTGCTTTCTCCTCAGGCGTCAGTGAATTCAAGGGATTGGAGACCGTTGTTTCCGTTGAGACAACCGGAGCCTTGATGACTGACATATCAATCTTGAGCTGGCAAAGCTGAAGCTTCGACGCATCGTTGATGAGTATAATCGGCCCCTTCTCTAAAGAAAATGGGCCGGCAATGACTTCCTTCTTGTCAACTCTGGGAGGGCCCATCGCCGTGATAGTTGTGAATTTTGTGCCCGAGATCATTTCGGGTACGGCTTTGCTCGATGGATCTGATGATTGTGGCTCATTTGTTGTGTTCGAAATTGCCGTATTCGCAATGACCGGAGCATTCGTGGGCATGGCCGTCGTAGTCGCTGCGTTGCTACCGTTGAGCGTGGGTGAGGTCTGCGGAGCAAAGACCTTTTCAAGCGTCTTGTACGAGATCGTATTCATCAACTCGTGGTTGAGATAAACTTTCATGGAGGAGTCCCTTGCCTTGATCACCAAAGAGTTCCACGCGCCGGCCTTGATCGGAATCGGTCGGGTAGGTCCGAAACATGCTGGCGGATTGGTTCCCGATCCGCTTCCGATGACGACTGCGCCCGTAGTTTCGCGATCCTTGATGGGAGCACCACCGGCTATGACAATATCGATATCCTGAGCAGGGAATTTTCCCGGAGCTGATTTCAAATGCACCCTTGCACGTGATGCATCGGTGGCGAGGAAATCAAAGCTGAGAGTGTAGTTTTCATAAGAATGCTTCGTGGTGAGAGTTCCCGTGCCGGAGACCTCAAGGATTCCCTGATCGAGTTTCCACAATCCGGCAGGAGAAGTCTCGGCATCTGCCAGGCCCCCAGGAAGCAATGGCGTGGGTTCCGGCCAACGGCCAGACTTCAAGGCTTCGGGATTGTGAATCTGCGTCTCGACCGTCTTGCTGAAACCGGAAGGCAGGTAAGAGGCGTTGATCAGGTCAGCGATCGGGGCTCTCATGGCACCCTCGAAATAGTTGACGCACTTCTTAAGGTTCTCCATGAGTTCCGGTGAGTTGTTCTCGTATTCCGCAAGCACGACCCCATCAAAACCCTGGCGACGCAATTCCGCGAGTTGCAGTCCGGCCCGGGAAATTCCGGTTCCCCAGGGCATGTCTTTGCCAAGTATATTGCCTTGGTCGAGATCCTTGAAATGAAGCTCGACGATGTGTCCTCGCAGCAAATGAAGAGCCTCCACAGGATTGAACCCAGTTCTGACCCAGTGACCGGTGTCGGCGCAGACACCGATGTTGTCACCGCTTCCCTGAAGTGCCTTGAAGGCGACATTCGGATCGGCATAGGGGTTTGATGGGTTGATGATGCCCGGAATGCCGGGGTGATTGTGGAGGGCGACCTTGACGCTGTATTTTTTGGAGAGCCCGTCCAGATATCCGAGGAGATCGGGAGTTGCCTGGCAATTGATCGAAATAAGATGGAGATCCTTGGCGAAGCCGAAGACCTCTTCCCAGTCCTGATTGTTTTTACCGGTGATGACCCCGTAGCTGACGAGCGTGACAGCATGATCCTTGGCCATCTGGAGCAACTTGGCCCGTCGGGCAGCATCAAGGGTGTGGCCGATTTTGGCATCGCCGGACGCATCGATCTTCTGTCCAGGATAGATCTCCATGTAATGGATGCCCAGGGACTGCACCTTCTGCAGGGCCGCATCGTAAGTGTAGCTTCTGAGCGTGTAGGCTTGGATGCCGAGCTTGGGGAGAGTTGGTTTGTTAAAACAACCGGTGAGACCAAGTGCCAGAAGACCGCTGGCAACGGCGGATAGAACAGTCTTTTTCATCAGGGGGATTAGTAGAGGCGGTAGTTCTTGTTGATGATGGCGTCGGCCTCGGGAAGTCCGATGCAGGTTCCCGTCGCTGGATCCCAATCGATGGGCCGCCCCATGCGGAGGGCGACATTGCCCAACTGGACCATTTCGCTAAGATCGGCGGAATGATCGATGAAATTCGATCCGGGCTTCGGCCCACCTTTGCAGGCATTGATCCATTCAAGGTGCGGATTGGATCCGGGAACGCGAGGGATCACCTTGGGCGGACGATGCGGCAGGAACTCCTGCATGCGCGATTCCGGCAAAAGTCTTACCGTGGCATTATAATCTCCGGTCGTCATGATGATGCCTTTATCGCCAATGACATACGATCCGGTCTTCGGAAAAATACCGTTGCCGAGTTCCTTCGGAATCGGTGGTTTGAATCCTCCATCGTACCAGTGCATCGTGACGGCATCCCGCTCGGGAGTAGCAGCAAATTCATAGGTGATCTTGGATGCAGCAGGAGCAGAAATCAGACTGGCATCGCGAACCTCAGCGCTCACCTTGACCGGCCCTCGCAGATTCAAGGCCCAGAAGCAGGCATCCATGGTGTGGCAACCCATGTCGCCGAGGGCGCCCGAACCGAAATCCCAATAGGCCCGCCAATTGAAGGGGGCGATATTGTCCCGATAGTCGTGGTAGGTGGCGACACCGATCCAGAGATCCCAGTCGATCGTAGGCGGGGGCGGCACTGGCTTCACCCAGATGGCAGGCTGCGGCCACACGGGTCGATCCGTCCAGATATGGGCCTCGGTCACCTTGCCGATCACCCCGGCATCGATCCATTCCTTGAAGAGGCGGGTTCCCTCGTTGGCATGGCCTTGATTTCCCATCTGGGTGACAACCCCGGTCTCAATGGCGAGTTTCTTGAGCGCCCTCGCCTCTCCCACCGAGTGGGCCATCGGCTTCTGGACATAGACATGCTTTCCCATCTCCATGGCAAGCCGTGCCACCGGATAGTGCATGTGATCGGGAGTGCTGACCGTGACGGCATCGATCCCATCCCCCATCTCCATGAGCATCTGACGGAAGTCGCGGTAACGGGGAGCATTAGGAAAGTAGGCGAAGGTCTCCGAGGCCCGGGCAAAATCGACGTCGCAGAGAGCCACGATCTCCTCGCTGGAGGAATTGATGATGTCGGATCTGCCCTTCCCCCCGCATCCAACAGCGGCGATGCGGAGTTTTTTGCCGGGGGAGATCAGGTTCTTGTAACCGGTGACCGCCGGAGCGTTCGTCTGGGCCCTGAGCCAAGAAGGCATACCTAAGGCAAGCGAGGTGGCTCCGAGTTGGCCGAGAAAACGTCGGCGCGTAATGATGTTGGTCATGGGGGAAAAGCGGGTGCTTGAAATGAGCAAGTAGTGTTTTCCAAAACAACTTGTAACTGATTGTAACAGTCTGCTTTTTTTTTGTATAATCAACGCATGGATGCCGACTTGTTACGACAAGAGTTTTTTTCACGACTCAATGGAATCCAGTCCCTAAAAGAGTTGCTGGATCAGCTTCCGGATGTCGCTTTCTTCATAAAGGATCGGAAAGGGCGCTTCATTTTGAACAACCGCCGTGGATTCGAATGCTGCCGCGTCAACTCGGAGATGGAGACCATTGGCAAAACCGATTTTGATTTCTTTCCGAAGGATCTCGCGCTCCATTACCAAAAAGGTGACCTGGAGGTCATGAACTCAGGGGTTCCGATCCTCAATGCTATCGAACCTGCTCCGGAGGAATCCGTCACGGACCAGTTGATCGTCTTCACGAAAATTCCGCTCAGAGACAAGAGAAGGCGCATCATTGGGATCGCCGGAATCCACAGGAAGCTCGATGCTGGTCCCGCCACCTCGCAGCGGTATGGACCGATGGCCCGTGCCATCCGGTTTCTGCATGACAACTATTCCGAAAAAATCGAGACAGGGCGTCTTGCCTCGATGCTGGGAATCTCAGGCAGTCAGTTTGCAAGGCGCTTCCGCAAGATCTTCGGTGTTTCGCCGAAGCATTACCTCCTCCGCATCCGCGTGAACAATGCCTGCACGTTTCTGGAACAAACAGGCAAACCGGTCACCGAAATCGCCATGGAAGTGGGCTTCTATGACAACCCTCACTTCACAAGAACCTTCACCAAACTGATGGGCATCACGCCGCTGGCTTACCGCAAAACCAAGCAAAACTGGTGACCATCCGTGCGCCCTTAGGAAAGAAAGCCTCACATGCGGCGGCGATCGATGCTTTTACAGCCTGCAAAAATAACTTAATTTCAGTTACTTCCCCATCTGATGCACCCTCAAATCAATCCTGTCAAAAATACCGAGACGCACGAGGATCGCTTCTCCGAGTTCTTCCGGGAGTTAAAACCGGGCCAGTTTCTCGAGGCACTGTTCGAAGCGGTTCCCAACGCCCATCTCTTCATCAAGGACAGCGAGCGCAGGTTTGTCGCCGCGAGCGAGGGATTTGCACGTCAGATGGGAGCGGACTCGGTAAGCTCCCTGCTCGGCAAGACCGATCATGACTTCACTCCACGCTTCATCGCCGACGCCTTTGTGAAGGATGACCTTTCCGTACTTCGCACTGGCATGCCGATCCTTCAAAAAGTGGAACTCGTGCCCGCCCAGAACTCTCTCGACTGGCTGACCACAACGAAGATTCCGCTCTACGGGATCTCCGGAAAAATAATCGGCCTCGCCGGGATCATCCGCAAAACAGAGGATTCCGACGAACTCTACCGCGAAAACCCGGTGATCCACCGGATCGTCGAACAGATCGGCGCTAACTACTCGCGCAAGATTTCCGTCTGCGAAATGGCGGCCCATGCCGGCATTTCATCCAGCACGGTGGAACGGCTCTTCCGTAGCACCTTCGGGATATCGCCCCTCAAGTATGTGAAGAAAGTAAGGATGCACGCAGCATGCAGCATGCTTCGCAACTCCAAAAAATCCCTTGCCACCATCGCGAGGGAATGCGGATTCACCGATCCGACCAGCATGAGCCGGGACTTCCGCCTAGAACTCAAGATCAACCCGAGTTCCTACCGGAATTCGTTCGGAAAAAAGAAACCTCACAAGTAGAGGGATCTCACCGAATGTCGCGAACTGCCGAGGCAAAATCAGCCCCATGAAGCTTTTTTCTGTAACGATGGACAAATACAGGGCCATCTTCTCGATCGGCCTACAGAATACCTTTGTCTATCGCTGGAACTTCCTACTGCGTTCCCTTTTTGCATTGGTGCCGCTCTTCGGGACGGTTTTTGTCTGGCGTGCAATCTACGGGGACACCTCTGGGACGATCGCCGGATATGATTTCGGACAGATGATCTTCTACTTTCTCGTCGTGCTCCTGGTGGACAATCTGATCACGCCGACCGAGGACGAGTGGCAGATCGCGGCCGAGATCCGGGAGGGACAACTCAGCTCTTTCCTTCTCAAACCGTTCGACTTTCTTGCTTATCGATCCTGTATCTTCGTCGGTTCACGCCTGCTTTATACCGTGGTGACTCTTCTCCCCGTGGTGGCCGTTTTCTGGTGGTACCGCCAGTATCTCCACTGGCCCGCACATGACTCCACCTGGGGTTTTTTTGCCCTGAGTCTTGTGATGGCGGGGGCGATCCAGTTCCTGATTGCCTATGCCCTTGCAATGCTCGCCTTCTGGATTCTCGAAATCTCGACGGTGGTCTTCATCCTCTACTCCTTCGAGTATTTCCTGAGCGGCAAACTCTTCCCCCTTGATACGGTGCCCGGCATTGCCGGCAAACTTCTACGACTGCTCCCCTTCCCCTATGAGCTCTACTTTCCCGTGGCCGTTCTAATGGAAAAAATCCAAGGCCCTCGACTGTGGCAGGGGCTCATCATCCAAGCCACCTGGGTATCACTCTGCTACCTGCTGGCCCGACTGCTCTGGAGATCGGGAGTGCGACGCTACGAGGGTGTGGGAATTTAATAAATTCGTCGAAATAACGAATCTGTCTGTGGCAGATGATCAGGGATGATTCGAACAGTGGCTCCTGTGGCAATACGATCGCAGAGCATCGCCACATCGGTCGATCTCATCCGGATACAACCGTAGCTTGCTGGATGACCTAACAACCTCTCCTGAGGGGTTCCATGGATGTAAATGCCGCGATTGAATGCGTTTTTATTGCCAGGTTCAGCCCCCTCAAGCCAGAGAATGCGGGTCACGATCGGATCACGTCCGGGAGCGTTAGGTTTGAGAACCTCGCCGGTGGGAACTCTGGAACGAAACACCTCCCCAAGGGGTTGCCCCATACCGATCTTCATTCGAACAAGGAATTTACCCAGCGGTGTGGCATAACTACCCAATCGGTCGCCAATCCCGAATCGGGATGTGGAGACGGGATAGACAGCCTCCTTTTTACCATCAGTTTTCAGGAGCAGCGCCTGATCCTTCACACTGACGATGATCTCATGATGAGGATCCCCTTCGGCATAAAGAGGGGAAAAAAACAGGAGTAGTGCGGCAAGGGGCGTGAAAGGCTTCAAGGTTATAAGCTGGCCTTATAAGATTGATCCGTCAACCCGCTCCCGTTGCTTTTATTCCTACAGTCCGGTCTCTTTCAAATGTCCATCGGTGATCGTGACCCGAGCCCCCGTGCCGACGAGCTCATAGAGCTTCTTCACATCGGAGGAACTCATACGGATGCAACCGTAGCTCACCGGAGTTCCAAGAAGCGATTCCTGGGGTGTGCCATGAATATAAATGCAGCGACTGAAGGCATTGCTGTTGTGCGTCTCAAGCCCCGCCAGCCAAAGAATACGGGTCACGATCGGATCACGTCCCGGGGCATCGGGGATGAGTATCTCGCCGGTAGGTTTTCGTGAATGGAAGACGGTTCCAAGAGGAAATCCCCCGCCGATTTTCTTACGGACACAAAGATGACCAAGGGGCGTGGTGTAGCTGCCCTCGCGGTCACCTGTTCCGTATTTTGAGGTGGAAACCCTGTACAGGGCGACAGGCTTGCCATCCGTAAGGACGAGCATTTTCTGATCGGGAACGCTCACGATCACACGGTGATGCGTGTCCTCCGCGCAACCGGAGAGAAGCAGCAGGATGCCGCAGGCAAGGGCGGAGTGAAAGAGTCCTTTACTCACTTCAGTGATTCCGCAACCTCCGATGCAAAATACGTCAGGATCATGTCTGCTCCGGCTCGTTTAATGGCAAGGAGCGATTCGTCACGCGTCGCTGCATAATCCAACCATCCGAGCTTTGCCGCGGCGTGGATTTGGGCGTACTCACCGGAAACCTGATAAGCCGCAAGAGGGAGGCGCGTGACGTCATGCACCGCTTTGATGACATCGAGATATGGCCCTGCGGGCTTTACCATCACCATGTCGGCACCCTCCTGCTCATCGAGTTGCACCTCAAGAAGGGCTTCGCGCACATTACCCGGATCCATTTGGTATCCGCGTTTGTCGAGTTTGTGAGGCTTGCCTGACTGACCATCACCGCTCTTCACCGCGTCGCGGAAGGGACCGTAGTACGCGGAGGCGTATTTGGCGGCGTAGGCCAGAATTCCGACTCTATGAAATCCCGCAGCATCCAGTGCCAAACGGATCGCCTTCACCCGGCCATCCATCATATCGGAGGGGGCCACGATATCCGCTCCGGCCTCAGCCTGCGCAACGGCTAACCGCTTGAGCGACTCCACCGTGGAATCGTTCTCCACATCACCGCGCTCATCGAGCAAGCCGTCATGGCCGTGGCTCGTGTAGGGATCCAGAGCAACATCAGTGATCACAGCCAGATCGGGAGATGCCGACTTCACGGCACGGATGGCTGCAAAGAGAATATTTTCCGGGGAATGGGCATGGGAGCCCTCTGGGTCTTTCTTTGAGGAGTCAATGCAGGGGAAGAGAGCGATGGCCTTGATGCCGTTCTGCTCCAGCCTCTGACACTCTTCCGTAAGGGTATGCACCGTATGGCGCACTATCCCGGGCATCGACTCCACAGGTTCGGGTGTGCCGTCACCTGCACGAACAAAGAGCGGTTGGATCAGATCCTCTGAATGCAGAGCAGTCTCCCGAACAAGCGAACGGACGGCAGGAGTGGCGCGGTTACGCCGCATCCTACGAAGTAGATCGTGTCCTGTTCGTTGCGTATTCATCCCCTTATCTTCCTTGATGAAGAGCCCGAGTCAAGGAAGTGGCGCTCTTGATCTGACTCGGTCATTCCCTCGACCCCGGCTCAAACCCTACGGGTTTTTATGTCCTGCGGACTCGCCACTGAAAAGTGGCGACCCTAACGGGATTCGAATACGTTCGGAATACAGAGAGGAATCGTCAAAAAGTGGCTTGCAGGACAGATGCAGGACAAATATGCTGTGGATAGTTCCCCCATGGCATCCAAATCCCAAAAGAAGAGTCGAGGTCCTGTAGAGGTCATTGAAGGCAAGGGTATCAAGGTTCCCATTTATAGCAGCCCCGTGCGTGGGGTGACGAGTTTTCAGCTTTCCTATTACAAGGAGGGAAAGCGCGAACGGGAGAGAACCTCCTCGATCGAGTCAGCGAGAAAAAGGGCTCGAGAACTCATTGAAGAACTCGCCAGTGGTAAGGCTCATGGCGGGGTCACATTTTCAGCCGCCCAGGCTGCCATCCTCAAAGAGGCTGGGGAATCGCTCAAAGAGTTCGATATTCCCCTGACCCGAGCCGTTCGGGAATACATCGAGGCTCTCAGAATTCTCAATGGGCAAGGTACCCTTTCAGAAGCGGCGCAGTTCTTTGTCCGTGAGGACAAAAAGCGGAAAATCCCCCAGATCAAATTCCAGGAATTGGTGAACAAGTACCTGCTTTCCATCACGGACAACTCCTACAGGTATAAGCAGGATACTCAGGCTCGTCTCAGGCTAGCTGCCAAAGCGTTTTCGACGGATATCCAGGATATCACAACGACCAAGATCGATGAGTGGTTGGACTCCATCAATGCAAGGGGGAGGACTCGAAACAACTACCGGACTTCGCTGGCCAGCCTGTTCTCCTATGCCCGTAATCAGGGCTACCTGCCTGATAACGAGAGAACGGCTGTCGAAAGGGTGAAGAAGGTCAAAGCGGCTGCGAACAAGGCACCAGGCATCTACACCCCGCAGGAGATCAAAAAACTCCTCACCTCCATTGACGACAGGTGGGTTCCCTTTGTGGCTATTGCCGCATTCACTGGGATGCGGTCAGCAGAACTTCACCGGCTGGACTGGAAGGATGTCTGGCTGGAGAAGGGGTATATCGAGGTGGCTGCACAGAAGGCAAAAACCGCCAGCAGGCGTCTTGTGCCTATCTTGCCGAACCTCAAAGCGTGGCTGACCCGATACAAGGATAAGGGCGATACGCCCTGCCCCCGGTTTGCCCATGACTCGACGCTGATGACAGAGTTCAGCCAATCGGCGGATCTCGTCCCTTTTGCCCGGGTCCATAACGGATTCCGTCACTCCTTCGCTTCCTACAGGCTCGCTCAAACCCAGAATGCAGCCCAGGTGGCCTTGGAAATGGGAAACAGTCCCAGGAAGTTGTTTGAGAACTACCGCGAGTTGGTCACTCCAGAAGACGCTGAGGAGTGGTTCGGCATCTTGCCGACTATCAGGGGTAAAGCACGTCAGGGAGGCGCTACTGTTTCCGGCAAGAAGACCTCGAAGAAGGTCTCTGCTAAAAAACCCAAGTAAGGAGGCTCACCGCAGGATCTCGTCCCAAGTGGCTCTTCGAGTCGCTCCAATTGCTTTAAGAAGCTCGCATCGCCGAAACAGCCGGTGCTTGCCGATCTTGTAGCTGGGAAGCTGTCCCATCTGGACGTACTGGAGGAAGGAGCGGAGCGGTAGGCCCATCCATGCCGCCGCTACTTTGGAGCTGATGAACTCGGCGCTGGGATGAACCCCTGGCGGATCACCTTTGGGGACTTCTGAGGTGCTGATCTTCAAAACGGCTTCAGCCGCCCCTTCAAACACCTTGATTTCCTGCTCTTCCATGAAAAATGCCCCTGCCCGTTGCCGGACAGGGGCTTTCCTTAATCAGCTGAGCTTCACGCCTGTGTTTTTGATGAAGTTCTTGGCTTGGTTGACGATGAGCTGCTCTTGGCGCTCGGGCTTCATGACCGGGCTGATCATGGAGCGGATCGCCTTGAGCACTTCTGCCTGTTCGGGCTTTTCCAGCCAGGCTTTGACCTTGGCCGTGTAGCCCTCCCTTTGCTGCTGATCCTGCATCTTGCGGAGAAGGAACTTCCTTTCCAGTTGCTCCCTCGGGATCTGCTTCACGAAATCCACGAGCCCGGGTTCCGACCTCATGAAGACTTCCAGCTTCGCATTGATCTCGGGGTTAATTCTGAACTGCTGCTGCAGTTCCTCCTTCTGTTTGGGTGATGTGATTGCCATTGGTATCCTAGTTTTGGCGCACGGCGTTTTGGTTCCCGTAGCCGTGCAGGTTGACGGTCATTCTCAGGCCCTCTGCCCAACCGTTTCCCCACTCGGGGAAACCTTGATCTGCCGGACAACCGACTTGAGAAAACGCTGGGCGATCTTCCGGGGGTTCTGCCTCCGGATTTCGTCGTGAAGGTAGTGTTGAACCAGATGGCCGACCGTGACCTTGGCTCCTGCACTTTCGGCAAGAGCCATGGCCTCCTTGAAGATTCCATAGCTCTCGGGATCCAGGGTAACGGCGACAGTGGTGGGTTTGGTCATGGTGTGATGGTGTTGAGGAAAGCGTTGTCGATAAGAACGAGACGCCGCCTTCCCTCTAGTGCGTCGAGTTCCCCATTAAGTTCATCGTTGAGCTTCATCTCGCTGATGAGATCCCCCTGCGGGTCCTCCTCCGTGAAACCGGCCGGTTTCTCCTCAACGGGTTGGTTCTTCGGTGCCGGAGTCGATAAAGGTTCCGCATCCAACTGCTGCTTCAGCTTGTCCACCTGCTGCTGGAGGGCAGGCACCTTCCCTGCCTCCTGCTGAAGCGATTCGATCCGCTTCTTCATGGCTGCGTTCTGTTCCTCCAGAGCTGCCGCATAGGCTTTCTGCTGGGCATTACGCTGATCCCCGTCCGTTTTGACGTAGTAGGAGGGAGTGGGGTCCGACACCACGAGCGGGTAGGCGTAGGGGCCACCTGGCCTGTAATTCCAATCGGCCGACTGTTCCTTCCGATAGACCGTATGTCGCTCATGCATTTCCTCCGGGAAGTCGGGATCGGTGTAGCGTCCCGTCGGATAGCTCTTCACGTCCTCTGGAGTACGGACACGTCCTAGAGTGCTTTCCGGAACACTCGTTCCGGCAACAGCCGGATAGTTTTCAGGTTTCACGGTCTTATGAGTGGCGCATCCCGAGACAAGGCCCAGGAGGAGAACGGGGATCAGGTGTTTCATTTGTTGGATGTGGTGGAAGTGAGTCCCCGAGCCGCCTTGTTGAGGTCGACCGTCTGGGTGACGTAGAGGTAGAAGAGCGTCCCGGCAGGAACGCGGACGTAGTAGGGGTTCTTCTGCATTCCTTCTAAGAGCCTCTGGGCATAGAGCTGCCCACCGGCTTGGAGACCAGCAGAGAGTGCCTGGGTCATTCCTCCCCCTTGAAGCTGGGTGGCTCCCCCCGTCAGTGGGGAGATGATGTTGGTGACTCCCGGAAAAGCCCCTGCTCCTGCGGAAACCATCGAGGCAAGGATCGCCTTGGCCTCGGCATACTTATCAGCCGCAATCTTGTACCCCCTGAGTCCTGCCGACCCATCGCTCTCTTGCCAGCGACCCGGCTCCTTCTCATCAGGGAGCGTAGTCGAGCACCGTCCCGGCCAAAGGGAGCTGCTTGCCATCTTGGAAGACGAGCATCCATTCGTGATCGGAACCGACCCGATCCCTCGCAGGGCTATTCTTGGCAGCTCCATGAACTTCGGTCCCAGCCGGGATGATGAGCCTCCCATCTCTCCAGACATCCTCGGTAACAAGTCCGATGATCGGTGTCTCCAAGTTGATCGAGTCGACCGTGTTCACGAGTTCGCACTTCAGCAGCCGTCCGTAAGGGAGATAGTTCTCACTCAGGGAGCTTTCCTTCATCGCAAAGATCGCCTGAGGAATCGGAGGTGGGGTCTTCAAGGCTACCGGCCTTCCTTCCGACATCGTGGGCAGAGGGGTAGGTGTCGGTGTCGGCCTGATCGGTTTGATGTCGGGAATTCCCTCATCAATCGTGTAGCTCTTAGCCGTGGTGGCTTGTGTCGGAACAGCCGGTGTCACCTTGGCGGTTGTTCCACCCCCTCGATGCATCAGCACGAAGGCCAGGATCACCCCTCCGGCAAAGAGAAAGAGGATGAGCCGACCGGTCGGCTTATTCAGGAGCTCCGTCTTGAAATCGCGAAGATTCATCGCACGACGTTCTTGTTGGAGATTCCCGTGGCCACCTTGGCTGCCTGTCGCGACTCAGCACGAACAACCAGCACGTTCCACTTGTTGTGGGGAGCGAGGTGATTGCGTCCTCCCTGCCCGTTCCCCGTAATTGCAAAGAATGCTGGAGTCACCGATTTCGGGGGCATCACCCCGGAAGCATCCGCGAGAGACTCCGTGTAGATCCGTTCATCAAGCCTTACCGCCAGATCCTGCGGCTTGTAGTAGATCGCC
>CAIPWR010000050.1 GCA_903868795.1 uncultured Spartobacteria bacterium
GCCACATACTAGTTTCTCTGCCCCTGAATTGGAATCAAGGCAAAGCCAGCGATCATGTGCCTATTCCTACCATTTAAGTTTCTCTGCCCCTGAATTGGAATCAAGGCAAAGCATTAGTGGTGGTGGTGTGGGTTTCATAGAGAGTTTCTCTGCCCCTGAATTGGAATCAAGGCAAAGCCGCCACCACGGTAACTAATCTGGAACTCATAGTTTCTCTGCCCCTGAATTGGAATCAAGGCAAAGCCGCATCGGGGGGGGTACTAGCTGGGATGCAGTTTCTCTGCCCCTGAATTGGAATCAAGGCAAAGCATCTGCGAGGAAGCACCAAGGTTCTGAGAAAGTTTCTCTGCCCCTGAATTGGAATCAAGGCAAAGCGCTGGAATGGCTCATGCCTGCGAGATCGTTAGTTTCTCTGCCCCTGAATTGGAATCAAGGCAAAGCTACCACAGTTTGTGCTGTCGAGATTGAACCAGTTTCTCTGCCCCTGAATTGGAATCAAGGCAAAGCACGAACATCGGGCACTCTTGGATCGGACGCAGTTTCTCTGCCCCTGAATTGGAATCAAGGCAAAGCGACGATGCCAGTATCACCGAGCTAAATGTAAGTTTCTCTGCCCCTGAATTGGAATCAAGGCAAAGCAGTCCTAGCTGGCGTTCAATTTGGCTGTGGAGTTTCTCTGCCCCTGAATTGGAATCAAGGCAAAGCTGTGAACCGATAAACTAGCTTAATGTGATTAGTTTCTCTGCCCCTGAATTGGAATCAAGGCAAAGCTGTTGATGTATAAATCAATTTGTTATACATAGTTTCTCTGCCCCTGAATTGGAATCAAGGCAAAGCCTGAGAACTATGTTGGTGAGGGAACATTCCAGTTTCTCTGCCCCTGAATTGGAATCAAGGCAAAGCGCCCGTCTTGCTGACAAGCACATCCGACAAAGTTTCTCTGCCCCTGAATTGGAATCAAGGCAAAGCAATGAAAACTACAGGAAATCGATGCACGGCAGTTTCTCTGCCCCTGAATTGGAATCAAGGCAAAGCGCAGATCGACGCATCATGGAGCGTATTTGAAGTTTCTCTGCCCCTGAATTGGAATCAAGGCAAAGCTGCGTTGATCGGACTGGCAACGGAGCCGGAAAGTTTCTCTGCCCCTGAATTGGAATCAAGGCAAAGCTCAACCGAATCGACGATCACCTTGCCACTCAAGTTTCTCTGCCCCTGAATTGGAATCAAGGCAAAGCTAGAAGGTAATGACCAAGTAATGTGTTCCTAGTTTCTCTGCCCCTGAATTGGAATCAAGGCAAAGCTAGAGAGCGCGGTAGATGCTGCACCCGCTAAGTTTCTCTGCCCCTGAATTGGAATCAAGGCTTCGAAGTTTGGATGTCGCAGTAGGCCGCCAAGCGACGCTGTATGAATTATATTACCTCGCCGTCTCCCGACGGCCTCACCCCTACGGGGCTGTGCTATGCGCAGGCTACTCCGTGCTTCCCAGCACTCGGCGTTGCGAGCGAAGGTGAACACCCTGCGAGGCCAAAATCCCAAACCTTCTTCCTCAGGCTTTGACGCGCTCGATGTGCGCGCCCAGCCCATTGAGCTTTTCATCAATCGCCTCGTAACCGCGATCGATGTGGTAGACGCGGTTGATCTCGGTCACTCCATCGGCTGGCAATGCAGCGAGGACAAGGGCGGCTGACGCTCTGAGGTCACTGGCCATGACAGGTGCACCACTGAGGCGCTCAACGCCGTGGATGGTGGCGCGATGATCGATGAGTTCGATATTGGCACCCATGCGCTTGAGTTCGGCGACATGCATGAAGCGCTGAGGGAAGACGGTCTCGGTGACGACGCTGGTGCCGTTCATGGTGGCGAGCATGGCACAGAACTGGGCCTGCATGTCGGTCGGGAAGCCAGGGTAGGGGATGGTCTCGAGATGGAGCGGCTTGCGGGCGCCATTCGGTGAGATGGTGACGGTATCGCTGGTGTGGGAGAGGTCGAATCCCGCCTCCCGAAGCGCATGAATGACAGCTCCGAGGTGCTCGGGCTCGGTACGGGTGATGGTGACGCGCTTCCCGGCGATGGCACCGGCGACCAGGAAGGTGCCTGCTTCGATTCGATCGGGAATGACGGTGTGCTTGGCCCCGTGGAGTTCGGCGACTCCTTCGATCTCGATGTGCTGGGTGCCGGCTCCGGAAATCCTGGCTCCCATGGCGGTGAGGAAGCGTGCGAGATCCACAACTTCGGGTTCCTCTGCGGCTCCCTCGATGACAGTTGTCCCTTCCGCAAGGACGGCGGCCATCATGATATTACCCGTACCAAGAACGGTCGGGCCGTGGCGGCCGCGGAGATTGATGCGGGCTCCCTTGAGCTTGTCGGCGTGGAGGAGTATGTCTCCACCCTTGACGGTCACCTTCGCACCGAGGGCCTCGAAACCCTTCAAGTGGAGATCGATTGGTCGGTCGCCGATGACGCAGCCCCCAGGGAGGGAAACCTTGGCTGACTTTTCGCGACCCAGGAGGGGGCCGAGGATGCAGACGGAAGCCCGCATCTTGCGGACGATCTCGTAGGGAGCCTCGGTAATGATCTTCTCGGCACGGATCTGGACGACGCCGCTGGCCCTCTCGACCTCGGCACCGAGGCGGCCGAGGATGGTGAGCATGTAGTGGATGTCACTCAGATCAGGGACGCGGTCGATGACGCACTTTTCCTTGGTGAGCAGGGTGGCGGCGAGAATCGGCAGGGCGGAGTTCTTGGAACCTCCGATGCGGACGTCACCCTCGAGGCTCCTGCCTCCGTGAACGAGAATCTTATCCATGATGCGGTACTTTTCTTTCTGATCTATAGCCCGTTACTGCCTCATTGCTTCAATAAAGCGCGGGATTCCTTGGTAATCCGGGAGGGCAACAATGTCGCGATAATTATGCCCGGCGAGGCACTTCATGACCTCCTCCGACTGGTCGATTCCGATCTCAAGCAGGAGGTGTCCCCCGGGTGACAGGAGCTCGTAGGCTAGGGGGGCGAGACGGCGGATCAGATTGAGTCCATCGTCTCCACCATCGAGCGCAAGTAGGGGGTCGTGCTGTACCTCGCGGCTGAGGGTTGGAATCTCGGCGGAGGGGATATAGGGGAGATTCGCCGTGATGAGTGCGAATGATGCACCTAAGGATTCGCTTATTGATTCAGGAATGAGATCGGCTTCGTGGAAGGCAATGCGGTCGACTCCGAGGAGTGCTGCATTCTCACGAGCAAGTGACAGGGCCTCCGGAGAGATGTCCGTTGCGGTGACGGAAGCCTCGGGACGCTCGAGGGCCAGGGTGAGGGGAATGATGCCGCTTCCGGTTGCGACATCGAGGATCGCAGTGCCAGGTGAGGAGAGGTTGGTGTAGGTCAGGGAGCGCTCGACGAGTTGCTCGGTCTCGGGGCGTGGGATGAGAGCCCTGGAGTCGCTCTTGAAGGTGCGTCCGCAGAATTCGACGGTACCGAGGAGATGCTGAAGCGGAATGCCGGTGCCGCGCTTGCGGATGAGATCACGCAGGGGTGCGCGTTCGCTCTCGCCGAGGGGTCGGTCGAACTGCAGGTAGAGATCCATGCGCTTCAGGCCCAGAACATGGGCTAGCAAATGCTCGGCATTGAGACGTGGAGACTCCACTCCCTGCTTACCCAGAAACTCGGAGGCTCCCTTGAGCACCTCCAGCAGGGACATCATGGCGGTCGCCATGCTACTGGGAGACCGATGCCTCGAGGCGTTGCTGGGTATCAGCGGCCTCGATGGCGGCAATGAGGTCGGCGATCTCTCCCTCCATGACGCGATCGAGGTTGTAAAGGGTCACTCCGATGCGGTGCTCGGTGAGGCGATTCTGAGGGAAGTTGTAGGTACGGATCTTCTCCTCACGACCGCCGGAACCGATCTGGCTCTTGCGATGGGCAGCGTACTTCTGGGCCTCCTCCTCGCGCTTCTCCTCGAGCAGGCGCGAGCGCAGAATCGTGAGGGCCTTCTCCTTGTTCTTCTGCTGGCTACGCCCATCCTGACAGCGGACGATCTTGCCCGTGGGGATGTGCATGACCTGCACTGCGGAGTCGGTGGTATTGACCCCCTGACCACCCGGTCCACCGGCGCGGCAGACCTCAATGCGGAGATCCTGGGGGCGGAGTTCGATATCGACCTCCTCGGCCTCAGGCAGCACTGCAACCGTCGCCGTGGAGGTATGGATGCGGCCCTGGGCCTCGGTGGCAGGGACGCGCTGGACGCGGTGCACGCCGCTCTCGTAGCGGAGCCTGCGGAAGACATCATCCCCAAAGACCTGGAAGATCACTTCCTTGAATCCACCGGCATCGTTAGGGCTCGCCTCGATCATTTCGAAGCGGAGGCCCTCGGTCTCGGCGTAGCGGGTGTACATCCGGTAAAGATCCCCTGCGAAGATAGCGGCTTCGGAACCTCCCGTTCCGGCCCGGATTTCGACGATGGCATCGCGGTCATCATCGGGCTGGGGAGGAAGGAGCGAGACAAGGACGGTCTGCTCGAGCTTCGGAATCCTGGCGGTGATCTCCTCGATCTCGGCCTTCGCCAGTTCCGCCATCTCGGCATCATTCCCTGAGGCGAGTTCTTCGTTCTCGGCAAGCTGGGTCCGGCAGCTCTCCAACTCGTCCCACGTGGAGATGAGTTCCTTGACCCGGGCATGCTCCTTGAGCACCTCACGGGCTTTCTTGGCGTCGTCGAAGAGGGAGGGATCGGTGATCTCCTTTTCAAGCTCCTCGAAGCGCTGACGCCTCTTTGCGATCAGCGGTTTGAAATCAAGATTCATGGGGCGTACTCCCTTTCATTTTCGGGAGCCGCCCGGCACCGGCAAAGTCCGGTGCCAATCGTCCTCCCGACACATGGTCGGGAAGAAGGAAGCTAGGCCTTGGTGGCGGAGAGCTTCGGCTTGGACGCGCGGGTGGCGCGGACATTGCCGTAGCGGCGTGTGAACTTCTCGATACGTCCTGCCGTGTCGATGAACTTCTGCTCACCGGTGAAGTACGGGTGGCAGGAAGAGCAGATACCGATCTTGATATTATCGCGGGTCGAGCGGGTCTGGTAAGCGGTACCGCAGGCGCAGATAATGGTCGTCGGGTTGTAGTTGGGATGAAGACCGTCTTTCATAAGAGTTGGTCAGAATGCAGGAAAGTGTGATGAAAGGCAAAAGGAAAAATGAAGAATGAGGGCTGAATACAAAATATGCAGTGTCAGCCTGAAGAGCTTTGGCGACTATGTTAAAAAAGTTAGAATGTTGAAAAGTTACAATGTGGATCCAATGCATCCCCTCGGCTCATTGTAACCCCGATTTTGCGATAGCGTGCTTCTAACAGGCTTGGGTGCTTCACCTGGATGGTGACCTCAGCGATCGTTAAAATTGTTACAACGTTAAAAGGGTTAAAAAGGACTGAATCCTATCATCATGAATCGGGAATGCCCCAGCATCCGATGACCCGATGTACCCTCATCGCCACGTTGTAACGCTTCAACCTTTCTAACGATTTTAACTCCTCGTCATCCCGGCTGGCTGGTTGCTAATACAAATTTTGGGTTTTAACCATTGGAGGCCTTACCTTGGGGGGAGAGCATCCTTTCCCACCACTCACGGTAAATGAGGGGGGAGATCTCCGAGGGTTTGATCTCGCTGCGTCCTCCCCAGAAGACATTCGTATAGAGGAGCGGAATGCCTGCCTCCTGAAGGTGGCGGTCCATGGCGGCCTTGTGCTCGAGAACCTTCTCCTTATCGGTGCCGTGGGCCACTCCCATGATATTCACGTTATTGAACTCCGGACCACCCTCGCGCCAGTAGCAGTGGGTCATGATGTCGTGGCGGCCGATCTCGGCTCCCGCCTCGGGTTCGCGCCCGGGGGGAACCGCCCAGTGGAAGAGGGCGTTGAATCGAGTGACGCGTACTCCAGTGGCGGAGGGCTTCACATGCTCCAAGAAAGTGGAGAACCGTCCAAGGAGCTTTCGATCCAGAAAGGAGCGGGCGACCGTGTAAAATTCTTCAGGGGTGACACCGGCTGCCTCGGCTCTCTTGAGCCAGGGATAGGGTGTGATCTCGTTAGGGGTGAACTCACGCTTCAGCTCCAGGAGGATGCGCCATTCCGGATCCGTGAGGTGGACAACGGCAGGGCTCATCATGGTGGCGGGTTCGTCGGAGCGCTCTCCCGGGATGGAGTTCTTCCTGCGGACATGACCGACTCCCAGAGTAAATATCCCTTTGGCTTGCATGATGCGGAAGGCGTCCGCCCCGATCTTTTTCGCTAGAAGTTCACAATGCTCCGTCAGTGAGAATCCTGCCGGCACCTTGAGCGTGGTCCAGAGACGGAAGGCCCCTCCCTCGATGCGGGCATCGGTGGAACGCACCACGACGTGGCCGGAGAAGGGATCCTCTTTGAAAAGGAATTCAAAAGCTGCTTCGAGCTTCTCCTCGGGGACGCGCCAGGCGATCAGGGCACCCTCGGCGAGATTATTCGCGATCAGCGTCTGACGGACACGGCGGATCGTCCCAGCCTCGAGCATGGCTCGGATCCGTGCGAGAACGGTCTCGAGTGGTTGCCCTGACTGCTCGGCCACCACGGTGAAAGGATCCTCATGAAACCCTGCAATCTTGTCCTCGGAGATGGCGAGGATGGCGGCATTGACAGGATCGTTGTGTTCGACGGGAAGCATTGAGAGGGGAAGGCTAATAGCGGTTTAGGCTGAAGGCTGAATTATGAATGATGAAATTCAGAGTATCCAAAAAGCGGATGGAGCCGGGATGTGAGGGCAATCCATGCCGTTTTCAAATTCTTTTCCTGAGTTCCTGAGTTCCATATTTACGACTTGATCGACTCTGAGAGGACGTCGAGGACGCGGTCGATCTCCTGCGCCGTATTGTAGAAGTGAGGGCTGAAGCGGAGCCAGAATCCATGGTCACGAGTCTTCCGATAGGAGGCCGAGATGAAGGCTTTCTCCAAGGTTGCGATTAGTTCGCCCGAATCCTTGGCAGGATGTCGGGTGGTCAGGATACCGGAACGCAGAGGCTCGTGGCTGCGGGGTGAGAGAAACTCGAAGCCCAGTCCGGCAAGGCCAGCCTCCAGACGATCGCGATGCTCGAGGATGAGCTTGGAAATAGTAGGGATTCCTGGCTCACGGATGAGATTGATCGAGGCCCTCATGCCATAGATGCCGGCGACATTCAGGACACCCGGTTCGTAACGGCGTCCTCCCTCCTCGAACTCGATGGTCCGTTGGGCCAGGAAGTCGGGCGATTTGATGTTCCAGGAGCCGAGCAGCGTGGGGCGGCAGGTCTCGAAATGATCTTTCGCCACATAGACGATACCTGCGGCCAGAGGACCAAGGAGCCATTTGTGAGCGTCGGCGGAAAGAAAATCGACCTCGCTTGCCGGTGTAGGGAAGGCACCGAGCGTCTGGATGGCATCGAGGGAGAAGAGAATGCCGCGCTTGCGCAGGAGGGCGCTGATCGCAGGGATGTCGATCCGCCAGCCGGTCTGGAAATGACAGGAGGCAAGCGCCACCAGACGAGTGGCAGGGCTCAGGACCGCCTCGACACTTGCGGGGGTGATCTTGCCGAGGGATTCGGTCTCTAGCCATTTGATCACGACGCCACGGCTCTGGAGATTCAGCCAAGGGTAGACATTGGCCGGATAGTCATCGCCGTAGACCACGACCTCGTCACCGTTTTTCCAGTCGATTCCGTTGGCAAAGAGGCTCAGTCCGAGCGATGTCGGGCCGAGCAGCGCGATCTCCTCTGCCGAGACACCAAGTAGCTCCCCAGAGTCCGCCCGAGTCCGGGCCACTTCCTTGAGCACCCCTCCGAACTCCTGCTGATCCTCGCTACTGGAGCTGATGTAGCTCTTCATCGCCTCCGCCGCGCAGGCGGGCAGAGCCGTCACGCCAGCGTGGCCGAGGAAGATTCGTTTCCTGGCGACGGGGAAGGATTGCAGACGCTCCGCTTCGCTGGCGTGACTGTCCAAGAGACTCATCAGGCCTTTTTTTCGGTTGTCGCAGGGGTCTCCTGAATCATCTTCCAGAACTGTTCGGTTCTCTCGGCCTGATCGGCGTGATCCCCCTCGTTGGCCATCGGGAGCTTCGAGCGAAAGAGGAAGTCACGGATCGTATTCTTATGGAGGACCCGATGGATCACAATGCCGTCTGTGTGGCGCTCGAAGTAGATCCGGTAATCCTTGCAGCGGAAGCGGTGAAGAGTGCGTCCATCGCGCTGGAACATGGAGAAGTTTGCCTCATCCAGAGAGTTGAGGTCCTCCGGGAAAATCTGAAACTCAGCAAGCAGGTCGAGTTGGAGGTCCTTGGGAAGGGCGCTCATCTCGGAAGCGCTCACGGGGTTGAAGATGACTTGGAACACGTCTGAGAGAATAGGATGAATCTGGAAATCAGGAAATCAGGAAAAAATCACAGGGACGTTATAAGAAATTCAGTGGGTTGAATGGTCTCGTTGATGGAATGCCTCAGGTTAAGCCCTTCCTGAGTTCCATATTAAAAAATCATCCCCTTCACCCCTGTGAATCTTCGTCGGTCAGTGTCTCGTCGAGTGGGGATGCGAATCCCGGCGTGGGTCGTTGCGGAAGGATTCGGCATTGAGCGACACCACGACCGTCGATTCATGCTCGTAGCCGAGGATATTGATCATGCCTGTCTGAAGCACAAAGTGACGGCCCTCGATGGGAGGAAGTTCCAGCCACCGCGCGATCAGGACACGCAGTACATGGCCGTGGGCGAAGAGCACGACATCATCCCCGACCGCTTTGGCGCGGGCAATGACCCGGTCGCAGCGTTCGGCAACCTGCTGGGCCGTGTCGCCATTCGGGGTAGGATGGGTGAAGACCGTCCAGTTCGGATCCTTCTGGCGGATTTCCTTGGTGGTAATCCCTTCATAGTCGCCATAGTGCCACTCGGTCAGATCGTCGGTGATTTCCGCGCGATCGCTAAGTCCGGCAAGCTCGCAGGTCCGGCGAGCCCGCTTGTAGGGACTGCAGAGGACCAGCTTGAAGTCCCAATTGGAAAGCTTCGGCTTGAGCGCGGCAGCCTGACGCTCACCCTCTGTTGTCAGGGGAATTTCGCTGTAGGAAGTGTGTCTGCCGCTTTTGCTCCACTCGGTTTCACCGTGACGGACAAGAACGATCTGGGGGCCTGAGGAGCGCATGGAAATGAAGTCAAAAGTGAAAAGTGAAAAGGTGGAAATGGCAGTGAGTGGCTATCAACTACAACTCGAGCCACTCGCGCAGTTTACTATTGAGAGTTTTGATGTCCCCTGTGCTCAATCGACCGACGATTTTTCGCACGAGTTGCGATTCTACAGTCGCCAGTTGCCCCTTCACCGCACTCGGGACATTCAGCCCACAGGAGTGCCAACCAGCTAGAGGGAAGTCACTATTCTTTAGACGTGACGTGATGGGAACCAAGAACAGATCACCGCCGTTGGAACACTGGCCAATGACGATGGCTGGGCGTACCTTCGTGCTGCTGGGATCCGAGAAGGGGATCGGTAGCAGTACCACATCATTACGAGAGCAGTTCATGGCAAACGTCGTCCTCAGAGTTATCCCATACCTTCATTAGTTCCTGTTTTGAGGATTCGATCCACGCACGATCCTCCTGAGCGGGTGAGGGGATGATCCCGGCAACTTGCTCCAGGCAAAAAAGCAACTCCTGATTGAGCGATCGCCGGTTGCGTGCTGCGCGTTGTTTCAGGATGGTGCGCAACTCGTCAGGGACATCCTTGAGAGTGATTGTTGACACAATGGAACCATAAAACATCCATTTTGGATTTTCAATGGATTCTTTTTGCCAATCTCCGGGCCTTCGGCCCTCCGCGATAGCCCCGCCGTCTCATCCCGATTCCCGTTTACCCATCCCCTCATTTACCCCCTTAGGAGCGTTCTGCTCGGGCTCTCGCCATAGATCCGGGAGTACTCCACGGCAAAGCGTCCCATCTCCCAGAATCCCGCCTGCAGTGCGACTGACTTCACCGAGTCGGCTCCTTTGCGCAGGTGATTGCGAGCTTGCTGATAACGGCGTTGATTCAAATAGGTCATCGGGGAGATCCCGAATTCCTTTTTGAAGGTCATTTCCAAATGCCTCTTGCCGTATCCCATGGCCAAGCAGAGATCTTGGAGATAGAGGGGTCTGTCGATGTTCTCCTCGATGTATTCACGGCACCTTCTGATAATGGCACGGCGATGGGGAACCATGTCCGATGCATTGAGGATCAGCTTCTGGGAGTGGGGATGAGCCATTGTCCCGATGAGGAACTCCTTCAGCGTCGCATGCATGCTCCTGCGGGTCTCCTCGTGGTGCAGTACCTCTGGAGTCGATTCAATCCGTGAGACCATCTCCCGCATGCACCGAATCATCGACCAGTAGTTGGGAGTCTTCTCTAGAACGAGTTCCTTGCCCGTGAGGTCTGGGGCATCACTTCCGACCAGTGCCGTGTAGGAGGCCATCACCTCCTCGACCGGGAGACCAATGTGAAACCACTCTCCCGCAGTCCCTTCCGGCACTCGGTCGAAGTGCTCGGCACCCGGCCCATAGAGGGCCACCATTTCATGTTGCATCGGACGATTGTTATAAAGAGGGGCCTCCCCCTTAGTAATCGGCATGTAGAGAGAGACCTGGTTTCTGGGATTGGTGAGCTCCGTCACCCAGGGCATCCTCTGGTCGAGGTAGTAAAACAGCGCCTGATTGATCCCCGAAGCGAACCACCTGCTCACCCCATCCGATTTCCCGATCTGGGTCACCCTCGCATCCATGTGCTTAACTAGGACCTCTAGTTGTTCCGCCTCCGTGAAGTCGATCGCAAAGCTGAAGGCGTCTGGAAGGGTGGGTTTCCCTTTTTTGGGAGAGTGAGGATTTTCAGACATCTACGCGAACTAAGAAAGCTCAGAGGTAATAGCATCGAGAGACCCTCTTGGTAATCTCAACAATGATGTAATGCGCATTTTGCATACATATTGCTCTTATTGCATATTAAACAACAGCGAGGAATCCGCTGGGTTAAGTAAATTTGACAAGTTCCTATGGTCAAATCTCTACACAACCACGCAAAGGCTTACAGGCTACTGCAATCCTTTCTCCGACACATCTGGACTACCATTCAGATAGTCAGACCACCGACTACGGGATTTGTTCAAAGGATTTTGGGGACGGATTCGCGGGATTCATCCTTGGCGCCTTTGACGCCACTTCCCTCCCGGGAAGCGGTGGCGCCCTTCGGGCTACGACTTCGTCGCAGTCTTCCGCGCCCGTTCCCACGGCCTTGGTTGCACTCTTCTAAGAGTCTAACAGCCTACAGTCTAATAGCCTGCTTGTTGGCCTTCCTTTCCTTTGGCCAGCAAGCCCAGTCCCAGACCACCAACACCAATACCGTCACCAACGGCGGCACGATCGGAAGCGGCACCACCTCGCTGATCACCAATCCGGTGACCTCAATCACCGGGGCGATCATCGACAACGGCCAGCTCCTTTTCGGACAATCCAATAGCACCGTCACCGATGCCTTCGTCATCTCTGGTAGCGGATCGCTGACCATGGTTGGTAGTGGCACGACGATCCTGTCGGGGGCGAATACCTACTCCGGCGGCACCTACATCGCCTCCAACAGCACCATCCAGGTGGGCTCGAGTAGCACCGCCTCGCTCGGTACTGGGACGGTCACTGACAATGGCTCGCTGATCTACAACTACACGAATCTCAGTTCTACTATCACGCTCTCCACGCCGATCACGGGAAGCGGATCGGTCACGATGAACGGAACTGTCGCATCACCGAACACTGGTACTTTCAATTATCAAGTACAGATAACAGGGAAC
>CAIPWR010000051.1 GCA_903868795.1 uncultured Spartobacteria bacterium
TCAACTACAAACAAACTAACCATCAACGAACATGTCCATCCCTGACTCCCTCACCCTCAAGAAAGCAATGAAGATCGCTTCGAAGATCGAGCGTCTTCAGCAGAAGCTCCACGAACTCCTCGGAGACACGCTTCAACTTCCACCTGCCACCCAGAAAATGACCAACCAGCTCCTCGAGGCTGCGAAGACCCCGCGCCGCCGCGGTCGCCCTCCGGGCTCCGGTCGCAAGCAACGCGGCGATGGTACCCCAAGCTCCTCCAAGCTTGCCGGTCGTCCTCGTCCCGCCTCTCCTTCGGGTCCTCTTGCTCCTGCCGTTGTGAAGGTCCTCCAGCGTTACAACCGCCCGATGAAGGTTACCGAGATCCTGATCGGTCTCGAGCAGGACAACTACATCTGGACCGCCAAGAATCCCAAGCAGACCCTCTACGTTCGCGTCGGCAAGCTTGCCGGAGTGCAGAAGGCCGGCGAAGGACTCTATGTTGCCGAGGGAATTGTCCCCACCGGGATCGTTCCCGAAGTGATCTCCGCTCCTGCCGTAGACTTCACTGCCCCGGCTCCCGCTGCCTCCTCATTCGGATTCGGTGAGGTAGCTCCTGCAGCTCCCGCCTCGTTTTAATCCTAGGGAACCGCTGATCTAATCGCATAGAGGCCGTTGCGGAAAGAATGGGCCGCGGGCAAGGCGACTTGGCACGAGCATCCCCACAGCGGGCTGTAAGTGCCAAGCCAACACAGCCCCCGGTCTGTTATCTCCGCAACCCGCAGGGCTGATGCCATTTGTCGATTTTTGCGGCGTTGCTCGCTCGGGCGAGACCGCTGCGGGTATCGCCCAGCACTCGCGCCTTCAAAAATCAGCAACTGTCATTCAGCGGCCATCATGGGATTAAATCAGCGTTTCCCTAGCGTCTCGGTCACCTCATGACCGGACGGATTTCCGCACCGAACCTCGCCTCTCTCTTTTTAGAGGCGGGGATCCGGTGGGGCGAGTGCCCCGCCTTTTCCACCCGTCGCCCTGATGGGACTTTCCATTCCGTTGGTTACGGAGCATGGAAGGAACGCTCCCTCGCGCTTGCAACCGCATTAATCGAACTTGGGGTGGAGTCACGCGATCATGTCGCGATCCTTTCAGATAACCGCTTCGAGTGGATCCTGGCGGATGCCGCTGTACAGTTCTGCGGTGCTGCCGATGTGCCGCGTGCTGCTGATGTTACTGGGAGCGAAATCGCCTATATCTTGGATCATGCCGACGTGGAGGTCGCATTCGTGGAGAATGCCGCCGTGCTGGCGAAGGTGGAGTCGGTCAAGGCGAGCCTCCCCAAGCTTCGTCATTTGATCCTGATGAGTCCGGCGGAAGGGTGCAGTGCACTCCCCAAGCATGTGCACTTACTCCGTGATCTCGAGATCAGGGGTGAGGAGTTACGATTTCAAGGAGATCGTCGCGCCGAGGAACGGATCGCAGACATCCAGCCTGAGGATCTCTTCACTCTGATCTATACCTCCGGGACAACCGGTACGCCAAAGGGAGTCCAACTGACCCATGGTGCGATGGCTTCTCAGATCCGAAATCTTCCCTTCGTGCTCACTCCGAAGGATAGGGCGCTCTCGATCCTGCCGGTCTGGCACAGTTATGAGCGAGTCTTCGAGGTGATCTCGATCGCCTGTGGCGTTCATACCTACTACACCTCTCTGCGGCATCTTGGTGAGGATTTGCAAACGGTGAAGCCAACGATCATGGTCTCGGCTCCCCGTCTCTGGGAGGGGCTCTACCAGCGGATCATCTCCAAAGTTCAGAAAGCTGCTCCCTTTCGCCGTCTCCTTTTCCATGCCGCCCGATTGACGGCCCATGAAGTGCGTGTTGCTCGTTCATTCTTCTCCGGTACGCAGATCGATCTTCATCGAAGGGGCTTGCTTGTCTCGGCGCTCATGGCCGTTCGTCATGCCATCGGCTGGGCCCTCTGCATTCTTCCATCGATGCTTCTGGATCAGCTGGTCCTTGCTAAACTTCGAGCCGTGGTTGGAGGGGAGTTTCGGGGGACGATTTCCGGCGGCGGAGCCCTTCCACCCCATGTCGATGCTTTCTTCAATGATATTGGCATTCCGGTGCTCGAGGGATACGGCCTGACGGAGAGTTGTCCGGTGCTCGCAGTCAGGACATGGGATAAGCTCGTGATCGGAACCGTCGGTCCCTTCTTTCCGGAGACGCAGATCCGGATCGTCGATTTACTTGCTGGTACGATTCTCTATCCGGATCCAACACGCAGGGATCTCGGGTGCGGAAAGCGTGGCGAGATTCATGCCAAAGGACCCCAGATCATGAAGGGATATTACAAGGATCCCGAAGGGACGTCCCGCGTGCTTCGTGACGGTTGGCTCGCGACAGGGGACCTCGGGGTGGTGACCTTCAACGAGTGCCTCAAGATCGTCGGCCGGTGCAAGGAGACCATCGTCCTGCTCGGCGGCGAGAATGTGGAACCCCTCCCGATCGAGTCGAAGTTACTCGAGTCCCCACTGATCGACCAGTGCATGGTTGTCGGTCAGGATCAGAAGCATCTTGGTCTGCTGGTGGTTCCTTCTCTCGTAGGATTCGCGAATGCAGGCATTAATACCAACGATATCGCCTCGCTGAAATCCCGCCCTGAAGCCCATGAGATGCTGCGGCTCGAAATACGGCGACTTGTCGGAGAGGCGAACGGATTCAAGCCCTTTGAACGCATCGCCAATTTCACGATGATTGAAAAGCCTTTCGAGGTCGGGGACGAACTGACCATGACCTTCAAACTCCGTCGCCACGTGATCACGGAGAAATACGGCAAGGAAATTGGCGCGATGTTTAGAAATGAAAATGACTAATCTGTAGTAAATCAAAAGTTGACATACACCAAAGTATTACACATATTTTGTCGCCTTGTTGTGCGACGAAAAGCTTAATGATGATACACCCAGTACACTCCTCGGTGAAGGGCGGCAGCTTATTTGAATTTAGAAATTAACCCCATCTACTCATGAAAAAAACTGGCTCTTCGCTGTTTTCAGTGGGTGGGTAGAGGTCTGAAGGATGGTACCTCGAGCTGAAGTTTGCCAGCCTTGAGGTAGGCCATGATCCTGAAGGTTCGAATGGATCGGTAGCCTCTGGCCAGACGCTTGGCGAGTTGAAGCAGACCATTGATGGCCTCCATGGCACCGTTGGTGACCCTAGTCCTCATGAAGGCAACCACTCCGCTCCAGTGCCTGAGGATTGAACGACTCAGGCGCACGAAGGGCGCAAGCCTGCTTCGTCGGGCCCTCTGACACCACCAGGCAAGGAGTTCCTTGTCCTCTTGGGCTAGGATATCCTGGAGGAGATCCCGGAGTCCCAGTGCCTTGCCAAGCTTGGGATAGGACTGGCTCAAGAGCCGACGTTGTTGCTGCTGTGTCGAGGATCTCGTCCACTCATTGCCCCGGATTGACCAGAGAGCGCCCTTCAGATCCGCCCCATCTCTCATGAGTTCCTTGCGCACCTCATCGAGCGCCTTGCCTGCCATCTGCATGATGTGGAAGTGGTCGAAGACCACCTCGGCCTTGGGGAAGAAGGTGGCCGCTGCCGCAATGAAGGCAGGCTTCATATCCATGCTCAACAACTCGATCTGCTCGGCTCGGGCGTTGTGCCTAGTAAGTTCCTGAGCGAAGGCCGCGATGGACTCTGCTCCATGCCCCTCCACCATGAAGAGGAGTTCCCGGGTCTGGGCATCCACGAAGTTGGTCACGTACCGATGGCCCTTCCTAGAGGAGGTCTCGTCAATGAGTACCCGCTTGAGTTCCGACCAGTCCCTCTTGGCCTGAGCCTGTTCCACGTAATGCGCCACCACCCTCCAAAGGCGGGTGTCGTGCTCGGCAAGTAGCTCGCTTGCAGCCGCCATAGGCATCTCCCGGCACACCATCATGACCAGCGCCTCAAAGAGCAGGGTAAAGCCGCTTCCCGCCCTTCCCCACGGCACGTTGATGAGCCTCACTCCATGCTCCGGGCAATCCACCCTCGGAACTCTGGCTTCGAGTTCGCATCGATACTGGAAGAAGTCCAGATGCCTCCATCTCTTCACCACCGTATCGTGAGTAGGCCCGCAACTCCCACACTCCGGACACGCAAATCGGTGCCCTGCCTTGAAGTCCAGCTTCAGCAGTAGCTCCGGGGGCGTCCCTTCAAAACTGCAGCTCTTCACGCTCCAGCCCTCTCCAAGTCCAAGCGCCATGGTAAAAAGTACTTCTGGGGTCATAGACCCCAATTCCTACCCCTCTTCTGCCCCTTCACTCAACCCTTCACTCAACCCTTCACTCAACCCTTCAACCCACTCGATTCAGCGAGGAGCCAAA
>CAIPWR010000052.1 GCA_903868795.1 uncultured Spartobacteria bacterium
CAGAACCTTCCAGCTTTTGAGTGTTCATCCGTTTGAGAAGGTGCCTATCCATGAACTACTTACAGAAGAAGACCTCAAATCTTATATGCCTCAAAAAAATAACCAATTGATGCTGTGGGACTTATAACCGGACGCTAGTGAATAGCAATATTAACTTCCGGCCTAAGTTTTTTAGCATTTCCATTTTTCGCCAATAGTTTGTTAGTAAAAAAACTAAGAGCTCAAGGATATCTTAGAGAGGAAGAATTAAAGCAAGATCGTGTTTCGCAGCAGGCAAATACGTCGGGAATCAACAGCTCACTGGGGATGAGTAATTCAAGCGATCAATCGAAATTGGGACATCCATTATCCACGGGAAATGATGGAAAAGTATCTCTGGTATTTGCCAAGCTGGATGATGGGATTACATGGAAGAACGAATTTGACATTTTCAATGCCTCGACAGGGCAGTTGTTCAGCCAGGTACGCGAGGGTGAGGTCGGAGGACTCACTAAGGTGGCGCGCATGGGTACTGCATCGGTAAACAGCAAATTTGACGTAATGTTCAAGTCTCCTGATGGCACAGCTCAGTTCAGATGCCGAAACAAAGGACTGACAGGATCAACCTGTGAAATTCTATCACCCGAAGGGGCTATCTTGGGAGAAGTGAAAACTGAGATGGGTTTTCAGATGAAAAGCACCCTGACGGAAACCGGAGGAGGCAATATTTATCAAACTAAAGGAAACGGCGTCGGGAAGCTGTGTACCAAGCACGAAATTACGAAAAACGGACAGTCTATCGGTGAAGTGGCCTCGATCGACGAGTCGGAGGCACGCGTGATCCTGGGAATGAACTTCAGCACGATTTCTGGATCCAGAAAATACGACTACGCCTACCATGTCACTCTAGGAAGCTCTCAGGAAAACCTGCCGCTGATTTTAGGGCGAGTCTATCACATCGGACACATGACTCAGGCTTGAAAAAGTGATGCAAAATCTCTCCTCAATCATCATTGATGGAATTTGGGATGAGATTTCCCAAGAAGGGTTAAAATATACAACCCCAGACGATGAACGGGGCTCTGATTTCACAGTTGAGAAGTCTGATGCCACATCAATCAGCATCCTAACCACGGGAGAAAGTTCGATCTCTATTCATCGGGACTCATTCATAGCCGCTGTCCGTTTTCTTCTCGAGGGAGGTCATGTGAGCCCCGAGAAGGCGTGTCGGATCGGAGCCAACAAACTCGATCCAGGTGAACTTGATAAGGCGTCACGAATCCATTCCGGAGGAACGATGGTCATTTTGTACATTGTGCCAATACTCGCCGCTACGGGTATTATGGGAGTCAGCGGGGAACGACCGAACATAGTATGTCTTAACTGTTGAGATCGACGATTATGTTCACCTACCAAGAGACAATCGAGAATCGCCGCGAGAAAATTGAGTCATTTCTGACCGGAGATCATTTGGCTTTTGAAGGCCTTAATTAGTATTTAATTTAAAATGAGTCAGTAATTTTGGGGAAAAATATGATAATAATAGAATCTAAAAAATAATGATATGAAAAAAAATAGAATTCATAAAAATTTATTGGCGCTAATCACACTGATTGCAATAACCAATACAAAAGGACAATCTCTTGATTCAGCTCAGATAAATAATTCTGCAACCACTAGTAATAACATGTCTGCGCAGACTAATAATCAACCTGAGTTTATATTTTCAGAAAAACCAGACCAGTCTTACAAATTGATTGGCCCTAAAGTAAAAGGGCTAAGCATTGGTATGAGGTTCCAAGATGCTATAGCAGTTATTAAAGAAAAAGTTAAAGGAAAAAAAGATTTATACGGAAAAGAAATATCAGTTGATGGTCCATTCAATGATGGGGAAAATGAAAATAAAGATTGGATGATCTGGTTCGGTGTTAAACCGAAAGGTGCTCATGTGGAACTATCTGGTGTGGCGCCAGGAACAATCCGAGCTGATGATAAAAATGCTGTTTGTTTTATAGCTCTTCCTGCAACCTTTTTTGATGTTCCACCGGAGTTATCAATTCGAGATTTTACAAAAAAATTTATGGACGCTTATGCAATCCCAGAATTTAATCCTTCGGATGATGGAGAGAATTTTGAGTATACTGATTCTAGTGGAGTTCTTATTAGCATTAGTGGTCAAACAGGAGAAGTTCTACTTGTAAAAGTAAAATCAGAAAAACAAATCAAAGCGTCCTTTGATTAAAACACAGATGATTTCATGATGACAATTGGAGCATTGAATTAAACTAAAGTAATCACTTAAAATTTTTTGGTGAGCGTTGCACTTATCCACGGTGTAGAATATTCCCATGAAATCCAAACTGTGGTCATGGTTCCTTCTTCGCGGATTCATCGCACTCTTTACGACTGGGAGTGTTTTGGCCGGGGATGTGATTGCCGTGATGAAGAGTCCGACGGTGGTTTATCGCCTGAAGGCCAGCAACGGAGCCTTCTTGGGACAAATCAACCCTTCCGGGGGTGTCCAGTCAGTCGGATGTGACGGGGAGACCATCGCCGTACTTTCAAACTCCGGGACGATCTCCCG
Source organism: uncultured Spartobacteria bacterium (assembly GCA_903868795.1). Classification (GTDB taxonomy): domain Bacteria; phylum Verrucomicrobiota; class Verrucomicrobiia; order Chthoniobacterales; family UBA6821; genus UBA6821. The sequence continues at coordinate 2,564 of CAIPWR010000052.1, forward strand.
CTATAGTGCCGATACGGGAGCCTTTCTCGGTCAGATCCAGCCCTCCGGTCGCTGCACCGATGTCCAGGTGAGCGGCGGGGTGATCATCGCCCGATCTGCCCACACGGCATCCCGATACAACTGCAGAACGGGGGCATTCCTTGGTCAAAGTCAGTTTTAAAGCTCTCAGAGAAGGCTTGGATGCTTTGCTCTTACGCCTTGCTCTGCATCTAAAATCCCTGCGCCTGCGATTGTACTCGCTTGCTCCCGCTAGGCTCGCCAGTTAGGTACGTCTTTCCCCAAGGCTTGCCTCAACGGGAGCCTCATTAGCTCAAAATTAAAAATCAGATCTTCTTCAGATCTTTTCGGCGGCGATCAGTTCCTTGGCTTTAGCCAAAGCGGACTGAAGGCCTGAGGCATCGCGGCCACCGCCACGGGCGATGTCGTGCTTCCCTCCCCCTTTTCCTCCCACGAGCGGGGCTACGGCGCCGATGAGTTTTCCGGCGGGGAGGTTGGCTTGGTGTGCCTTGCCTGTCGCGGCAACGAGTGAGACGGCGCCTTCAGAGACTGCTGCCAGGAAGATCACTCCTTCAAAGGATGCCTTGAGCGCATCGGCGACGAACTGGAGTTCGTTGCCATCGGCTCCGGGGATTTCCTCGACGATCGAGGAAATCGGGCCGACCGAGGCCTTTGCAAGCAGTTCCTTGGCGAGTCCTGCGGCTGCTTTCTGGCGCAGGGCTTCGAGTTCTTTCTCGAGCTCCTTCTGACGTACGAGGGTGGCTTCGAGTTTCTTCTCCACCTCGGCAAGGGGTGCGCCGAGGCGGGAAGCCACGCCCTGCAGACGCTCGGCATCGCTTTGCGCCGCGGTGCGGGCCTCGTGGCCGGCGACTGCCTCGATGCGGCGTACTCCGGCGGCAACTGCCGCCTCGCTGACAATCCGGAAAAGACCGATCTCTCCGGTCCCCCGGACATGGGTGCCGCCGCAGAGTTCCATCGAGTAGCCGTCGAGTGATCCGGGCTTCCCGCCAATCTGCACGACTCGTACCGTGTCGCCGTATTTATCACCAAAGAATTGAAGGATGCCGGGGCGTCCTTTGACATCTGCGAAAGGCATCTCCTGCCAGCTTACGGAAGCGTTTTCGAGGACGCGCTCGTTGACCAGCTTCTCGACGGTCGAGACCTGTTCGGGAGTCATGGCTCCGCTGGAGAAGTCAAAGGTGAGCTTGTCGGGTCCTACGAAGGAGCCTTTCTGGGAAACTGTCTCGCCGAGTGTCTCACGCAGCGCCCAGTGCAGGAGGTGGGTGACGGTGTGGTGTCGCTGGATAGCGGCACGACGAGGATGCTCAATCGAGAGAATGATGCTTGCTCCCGGCAGGGGTGGCGCTTCCCCATCTGTTAGTTCGATGAAATGGAGCCATGTGGGGCCGTTTTTCTGCGTGTCGCTGATCCTCCACAAGGAGCCGCCAGTTGTGAGTGATCCGGTATCGCCGAGTTGACCTCCCATTTCGGCATAGCAGACGGAGCGATCCAGAATGACTGCTGTTCTGTCCTTGATACGGACGACCTCCAAAACCTTTGCCTCGGTTTCCGCCGCATCGAATCCTGCGAAGATCGTCGGAGTCGTGGTCTCGAGCAAGGAGACACTGATGATTTCCTTTTTCTGCGCCGCGCGTGCACGCACGCGCTGCTGCTCCATCAGAACCTCGAAGCCAGGTTGATCAACCGCAAGCCCACGCTCGCGGGCAAGGAGTTCCGTAAGGTCGAGGGGGAATCCCTGCTCATCGTAAAGGCGGAAGGCTACCTCGCCGGAGATTCCCCCCCCTTTTGCGGACTCGGTCTCGAAGAGGGCGAGGCCTTTGTCGAGAGTCTTGTGGAAGGCTTCTTCCTCGCGCTTCAGGGTCTCGGTGATCAGATCCTGTTTCGAGCGTGCTTCGGGGAATGCATCTCCCATGACTGCGGAAAGGACGGCAGTGAGTTTGTGGAGGAAGGGGGCATTAAATCCGAGCGTGCGGCCGTAGCGGACGGCGCGGCGCAGGATTCGGCGGAGGACATAGTGGCGTTCCGCATTGCCCGGTTGGATGCCGTCGGCAATCGCGAAGCCCAGTGTGCGCAGGTGATCGGCGATGACGCGAAACGCGATGTCATCCTTTTCCTGATCCGTTACGGGGACCACGGCACCGTCGCCCGAAGGTTGAGGAAGGGTTGATCCATACTTCCGGTCGCAGAGGGCGCCGATCGCCTCGAAGATTGGGCGGAAAAGATCGGTCTCGTAATTGGAGATCACGACATTGCTGAATTCCGTGAATCCCTTCGTGCATTGGATCACCGAGCAGACTCGCTCAAAGCCCATGCCGGTATCGACATGGCATGCAGGGAGAGGAATGAAGCTTCCGTCCGGATTCGCGTTGAACTGGATGAAAACAAGGTTCCAGATCTCGATACACTCCGCGCTTCCCTTGTTGACGAGGGCTCCCTTGGTGTCACCGGCAGGTGTCAGGTCGATGTGGAGCTCGGAGCACGGGCCGCACGGGCCCGTCTCACCCATCATCCAGAAGTTATCCTTCCGGTTCCCCGGGACGACATGGATGGCGGGATCAAGACCCCTGGAGCGGAAGAGTTCCGACCAGAGGGCGTGTGCTTCGTCATCGAAGGATGCGGGGTCGCCCACCGCCGGACTGTAAACCGTGGCGTAAAGACGCTCGGCGGGAAACTTCCAGCGCTCGACAAGCAGCTCCCAGGCCCAGCTGATTGCCTCCTTCTTGAAATAATCACCGAAGGACCAGTTCCCCAACATCTCGAAGAAAGTGTGGTGATAGGTGTCGAGTCCGACATCCTCGAGGTCGTTGTGCTTTCCTCCCGCGCGAATGCATTTCTGAGTGTCTGCGGCACGCGCTGGGGAATAGGGGCAGGGGGTTGTGCCTAGGAAGATCGGGACGAACTGATTCATTCCGGCATTCGTGAAGAGAAGATTCGGAGAATCGGGCAGCAGACTCGAGGAAGGGACGATGGTGTGCTCCTTGCTGCGGAAAAACTCGAGGAAGGAACGGCGGATCTCGGTGGAGGTCATGGGAAAAAATGGATGAATGAATTAAGAATCAAGAATGATGAAGGAATCCGATGGATCGCGTGGGTAGGTAATCAGAAACAGAGTGATCCTTTCAACGCTGCAACTTTTCAACTTTTTAACGATTTAACACTTCACTTGCAGCCTCTGGCCCCTTCGTCAACTCTGCGGCGCTCTCCGGTAGGATCATGAGATCGGAGGAGGTTCCCTCGCGGAAGGCGACGATACCATCTCGAGGTGTCCCGAAGGCGTATTCTGCCAGCACCAAATCGCCGGCAGCCTCCTCCGCGGTGTTCTCCGAAAGATGGGCGATGAACCGGAGGCGTGTCGGATGATTCAATCCGGTGCTTTCCAGCCTCTGGGGAGTTGCCGGCTCAAAACTGCTGGCGGTCAATGATTGGAGTTTTTCAAACCATGTTTCAATTGCTGCCCTGGTGAGCGTGCCTGCTCCGCCTCCGGTAATTTCCCAATCATCGCTACCTTTCTTTCTCGTCATGACGAGGGGAGCTGTCTCTGTTCCTGATTGATCGTTGCGACGAATCTCAATCGTGTCGATGGCGTCGAGGTGAAGCGGTTTGGGCTGTCTCGACCGTAGGGTCGACGGAGTGACTTCAAGGCTTGCATCCAACCCCTGCACAACGCAGATTCCGGGCCGATCGCTGCAGCGTACATAATGGCTCTGCGAGGAACCAGGAACCGTTGATCCGATGGAGATCGTAACCGATGAATTGCCTGCCGATTCGCTTGCAGAGATCACGGCAACCGGCGCATCCAATCCACACGCGCTCGGATCGGTTCCTCCGGGCATCCAGTGATCCACCTTGGAGGAGAAGAGACCTGCCGCCCAGGAGACGATGGCCTTATCATTCCCCTGCGCCCTCATTGGGCTCGTGAGATTCCAACCCGCCTCTGCTTTTTTGAGAGAGAGACGCTGGAGAGATGAACCTTTTGTAAGGGTGATTTCCTCCAGGCGCTCTGGATCGAGCGATGTCAGGCGGCGATCCCGGAACTCCTCCGCGTGCAGGAATGCAGTCGACACCACTTCCGAGGGAATCAGACAAACCGTTTTTTCGCCCTCCAACCGGGCGTAGATCTGCCCTTTGGCTGGGCCCTCGATGCCGAACGCAATGGTCTTGCCTGCTCCACTCCCTGTTTCGAGAAATGTCAGAGAGCGCTTCGGCGTCTTAAGATCCAACGATTCCAGACTCACAGACCCCTTGAGATCGGAGGGATTGAGGATATCGAGCGGAGTGACATTTGCGGCCTGATCGAGCAATGCATGAACCAGCCGATCATCCACTCGGTCATGATCTGATCCGGTGAGAGATCCTGATCCGATCCTCCAGATTCCGTTGGTCTTGTTCAGTAGAGTTTCTCCACCACCCTCCCGGATCGTGATCATCGTGACCTCCGAGGGATGGATGGCAAGGAGTGGCTCCGTCGCGGAGCGGGTGCGAGAGTGTCCCGAGGAAAACAGGATGAGCAGCGCGGCGAGCGCCAGTGCCAGCAGTGCGAGCGTTCCTTTCCAGCTCACGAGCGCCTCCTCCAGAGGACGATGATTCCGAGGAGTGCCGCTGTCAGGGGAATGACCAACATGGTCCAGAGAGCCAGGAAGCGGAGTTGCTGGTCATCGAGATTCAGCGTGAAGAACTCCTTGGTCTTGGGGGTGGTTCCGGTGAGGTGGGTACGGTCGATAAGTGTGTTCACCGCACTGGATAAGAAATCGAGTCCGGTTTCCGCAAGATACTTGTCCTTGAGAAACTCGCAGTTCCCGACGACGACCATGCGCGAGGCCCCGAGTGCTAATCGGTCGTCATGCACGCCTCCGAGATCGGTGATGGCCGCAATGATGACGGGGAAGAAGGCATCCCTGACGGGGTCGAAGGTGATCCCCTTGCCATCGGCATTCGCATAATTGGAGCACCCTCGGAATCCATGGATGCCACGAATGAGGGGTCTGGTGGTCCCTTGGGATGTGCCCTGAATGCCTGAGGCAACAGCAGTGTTCGTGCCTGCGTTGTTGGTTGCAGCGGTGGGAGAAGATGGAGATGAGGGGGGGAGCAACTTGTCCCGCTGGTCGTTGATCGCAAGGGAACGAGTGTTTCCTGCCATGAGAATATTCAGACCGACGAGACGCGAGGTGATCTCGGAGCCTGCAAAGAATTCACCGGTGACATCGCGCAGAATTCCCATCGCCCCTCCGAGGTTCACGAGGCGGAGCACACGGTCGTTGCGGGGAATGATGTTGCCCGATTGGGCCACAAAGTTATCGAGCGCAGGCGTTTCGCCAGTCGGATCCAGCAGGATCATCAGGTGCCCCCCGGTTTTCCAATACGATTCCAAAGATGCGATTTCGTCCTGCGAGGGATCGAAATGAGCGCCGTCGATGACGACCAAGGCCGCATCCTTGGGCACTGTGGCAGACGCGGCAAGATTGAGCGGAGCAACCGTGATGTTCTGCCGCTTCAGGTTCTGACCCACCAACTGCAGCGGTGGAATTCCCGGCAGTCCCTCGCCGTGGCCCTGCAGGAAGTAAGTCTTCTTGTTGGAGGAGGGTTCGATCAGGGCAATGAGCGCCGAAGTCAGGACCTGCTCTCCACGGAAGGCCACCAGGCGGGGACGGTCTCCATACTGGGTAGGGGCCGTGTCGTATTCCCCCATTTCCGGCGCGGGAATGATGGTGGAGCGCCCGTTGTATTCCACAATGACAACATTCTCTCCCCCCGAGAACTTGTAGCGTGCCTGGAGTTCGTGCGCGCGTGCGGGATCTCTCAGCGGGTCGAGGCGTTCTACAGTCAGGTCACGGTAATGATGCGCGTAGAATTGGAACTCCCGCAGAAGCGCCATGATGTCTCCATAGAGTTCGGTGCCTGGAGAGAGGGAACTGGGTGAGAAATAGACAATGACCCTTACCGGCGACTGGAGGAACCACATCATCTCCTTGGACTGGCTGGAGAGCTCGTATTTGTGGGATCTGCTGAAATCGTAACGCCGATAATGGCTGAGAGACCATCCGACGAGGCAGCCAGCCACGATGAGCGCCGCCACGATCTGCAGTGCCACCCGCAAGCCGACGCTGCGAAGGTGGACTGGTTTGTTGTCTCGGAGTGCCATGATAGCGAGGCGTGAAGTTATTGAGGATCAGGAACGCCAGCGGCGGGCTTGGAAGCTCTGAAGTGTCAGGAAGAGACAGAGCCCGGTCATCACCAGGTACCAGACCACTGGGCGGGTATCAAAGATGCCTCGGGAGAACTGGGTCATCTGATCGATCGGGGAGAAGGTGATCGTGATCCCCTGCATCATCGTGTCGACATGGCCCGCGAGGAAGGAGAGAAGTCCCGTCAGGAAAAAGAGCGCGATCACCGCGAAGGTCATCACCGCGGCGGTGATCTGGTGTCGTGTGAGCGAGGAACAGAGACAACCAAGTGAGAGGTAGAACATCCCCATGAGGAGCAGAAGCAGGTAGGAGCCGACAAAAGCACCGATGGCTCCAGCCGAAGTGAGGTGGGTCTGCCACCAGAAAACCAGAAAGTAGAGACCCGTTGGCATCCAGAGGAACGCGTAGAGAAAGAGCACGCCGAAGAACTTCGCCAGCACTACCTGGGTGTCACGCACCGGCGCGGTCATGAGAGGTTCGATGGTGCCGCTCCGGTATTCCTCGGAGTAGAGGCGCATCGTCAGGAGCGGAAAGAGCAGCAGGAAGGAGAACCAGAAAAAGACCGTATTGAAGAATGACTCCACCACGGTGACTTCCGTGGGGCCGTGATTCAGAACGGAGACGCCTGCATAGAAGTTGAAGCCCGTGACCAAGAGCAGGAAGAAGAGGACCACCCAAGCCATCGGCGTCTGGAAGGCCGAGGCAACCTCGCGTTTCCAAAGGATCCAGAAAGTTCTCATGGGTTGATGGCCTCCTGACGGTCCTGATGCTCTTGTTGCTCCGTCTTGCTCTCAGTCGTGGCGGGGATCCGGTTGACAAACGATGTGAAGATCTCTTCCAGAGAGGATTCATGCCCTGAGAGTTCCCTAAGCTTCCACCCCCTCCGCACTGCTTCCTCGAAGAGTTCTGGGCGTGGGTCTCCCGATGACGATGGGATGATTTCGAAGCGGGTCCAACCAGAGGCGGAGGAAGCAGAGGATAAAGACTCTTCCGCGATAGCCGCTGAAGCAACCTCTTCCAGGGATTGCAGCGTGGTAAGCACGGCTTCCGCGGCCTGCCGGTTGGCAGTCTGGATTTCCATTCTCACCGAGCCTGAAAGGGGAATGCCGGAGCGCTCCCGTAACTCAGCTGGGGTGCCGGTTGCGACGATCCGACCCTTATTGATGATCAGGATACGGGAACAGGTCATCTCGACTTCGCTGAGGATGTGACTGGAGAGAAGAATCGTATGCCGTTTGGCCAGTCCCTTGATCAGTTCCCTGACTTCACGGATCTGCCCCGGATCGAGCCCGATGGTAGGTTCGTCAAGGATCAGGATGTCAGGCTCATTCACCAAGGCATCAGCGAGTCCCACGCGCTGACGGTACCCCTTGGAGAGGGTGCCGATGAGTTGATTTCTTACATGGGTGATGCTGCAGAGTTCCAGTGCGTCCTCCACCTTTTCAGCAATGCGGCGGGAGCGGACTCCTTTCAGGGCAGCCCGGTAGCGGAGGTACTCGCCGACGCGCATCTCCGGATAGAGCGGGACGTTTTCCGGAAGGTAGCCGATCCTAGAGCGCGCCTTGAGCGACTGGCTGAGGATGTCGAACCCGGCGATCCTCACCTCGCCGGCATCCGCAGGGAGATAGCCGCTGAGGATTTTCATCGTGGTGCTCTTTCCGGCGCCGTTCGGCCCGAGGAAGCCAATCACCTCTCCGCGATCAACAGAGAACGAGAGATCCCGGACGGCATCGGTCGCGCCATAGCTTTTGGTGAGTCCTTGGACAGAGATCATGCAGTTACCGGTAAGACTTGAAAAGCTACCTGCTGTGAGGCTGAGGCGCAAGAATGCACGGGGCCCATAATGCCAGCTTGCTCCCTTCAACTGATCTGTTAAAGAATGATATTTCTGTGACCGTTGCCGGAAAATTCCGCCTACGGCATGGACGACACGACTTTTTCACATCTTCATGAGCACATCCTTCACGGCCCGCTGGAACGAGGCGGCTATCGATGAAAATTACGAAAAATGGTTGCGGGACCCCGCTTCTGTTTCGTCTGACTGGTCCTCCTTCTTTGAGGGTTTTGAGTTAGGCTACGCCCGTTATCAGAAAGCCAAGGCTGCACCGGGTTCCGGTTCCCAGCCGTCGGCCTCCGAGTCCGGCGGCAGTTCACTCCAGAGTCGCGTCGAGGCGTTGATCTACACGTACCGAACGCTTGGTCACACGGCCTCTCGACTTAATCCCCTCTCGGATGAGGTTCCCTACCAGCCATTGCTCGAGCTGAAGGAATTTGGACTCACCGAGGCCGATCTTGAGGTCACGGTCAGTTCCCGTTCCTTCCGTGACGGTGCACCGATGAAGCTTCGCGAGATCATTGCCGAGTTGCGCGCCATCTACTGCGACACCCTGGGCGTGGAGTACATGCACATCCAGAATCCACGCATCCGCCACTGGATCCGCGAGCGAGTCGAGTCCCGGGTCGGTAAGGGCGACACGCAGACCCCCCACTACAGGATCCTTCGCACGCTGCATAAAGCAGAGAGCTTCGAGCACTTCATCCATACCACCTATGTTGGCAGCAAGCGCTTCTCGCTCGAGGGTGGCGAGTCGATGATGGTGGCTCTCTCCGAGATTCTTTTCCGCTCCCCTGGTGCCGGCGTGAAGGAGATCGTTCTGGGTATGGCTCACCGCGGACGTTTGAATGTCCTGACGAATTTTCTCAAAAAGCCCTTCGCCATCGTTTTCAACGAATTCAGTGACAAATACGCTCCAGACCTCGGCGAAGCGAGTGGAGATGTGAAGTATCACCTCGGTTATCAGACCACCCGCCGCAACGAGCAGGGTGAGGAGGTCGAGGTCTATCTCGCCGCTAACCCGAGCCATCTCGAAGCTGTGAATCCTGTCGTTCTCGGCAAGGCCCGTGCCCGCCAGCGCATTCTCGAGGACACGGTGGATCGCAAGAAAGTCGTTCCGATCCTGATCCATGGCGACGCTGCCTTCCCGGGTCAGGGCATCGTGGCGGAGTGCTTCAATCTCGCGCAGTTGGATGGCTACAAGGTCGGTGGCGCCCTGCACCTGATCGTGAACAACCAGATCGGTTTCACGACGCTTCCGAAGGATTCACGCTCCGCGCTCTACTGCACTGAGATCGCAAAGACCGTCGAGGCCCCTGTGTTCCATGTCAACGGAGACGACCCGATTGCTGTCGCCGAGGCGGCCCGCATTGCGATCGCCTACCGCCAAGAGTTCGGTCGCGACATCGTCATCGATATCGTTTGCTACCGCCGCTACGGCCACAACGAAGGTGATGAACCGCTCTTCACCCAGCCTGATCTCTACAAGGTCATCCGCGCTCACAAGCGCCCCAGTGAGGTTTTCCTCGAGCAGGCAAAGCAGCTCGGCACCCTGACCCAGGAGGATTTCGATGCCAGTTGGAAGAAGTCCCAAGGTCATCTCGAGGCGGCTCTTGCTGAGATGAAGAATGGGATTGTCACCGATGTGAAGGCCAACCAGAAGGCCTTTGTGGGATCCACCGCCGTTTTCCAGCCCGACTACTCGTTCACTCCGGTCAAGACGGCCATCAGCGAGCAGACGCTCAAGACCATCGTCGATGGCCTCACCACGGTGCCCTCCGATTTCCGTATTCTCCCGAAGGTGAAAAAAGCCGTTTTGGAGCGCCGCCGCGAGGTCTTTGAGAAAGGGGTCGGCTATGACTGGGGATACGGCGAGGCCCTTGCCTTCGGCTCACTCATGCTCCAGGGGATCCCGATTCGCCTCTCGGGTCAGGATAGCCGCCGCGGAACTTTCAGTCATCGTCATTCCGTCTTCTATGACGAGGTGAACCGTGAGCGCTACATCCCGTTAAGGCACTTGGCCAAGGATCAGGCGAGTTTCTGTGTCTATAACAGCCCTCTCTCCGAGGCAGCCGTACTCGGCTTCGACTACGGCTACTCCATGGATTATCCCAAGATGCTTTGCATGTGGGAGGCCCAGTTCGGTGACTTCGCCAACGGTGCCCAGATCATCATCGATCAGTTCATTGCCTCCGCAGAGACCAAGTGGCTGCGTCCCAGTTCGCTGGTCATGCTCCTTCCTCATGGTTACGAGGGACAGGGGCCAGAGCATTCAAGTGCTCGTCTCGAGCGATTCCTTCAGCTTTGTGCCGAGCACAATATGGAGGTCTGCAATCTCACCACACCAGCCCAGTACTTCCACGCGCTCCGTCGCCAGATGCTCCGTGACTTCCGCAAGCCGCTGATCATCATGACGCCGAAGAGCCTGCTTCGTTCCGAGGCCGCCGTCTCTACGACGGAAGATTTCACCAAGGGAGAGTTCCATGAGATCCTCGAGGGGCCGAAGCCCTCGGATTCTTCGAGGGTCGAGCGTCTCATTCTCTGCTCCGGCAAGGTCTACTATGATCTCCTGGCTTATCGTGAGAAGAACGTCTGGAGCGACCGGAGCGCGCTCGTTCGCCTTGAGCAGATCTATCCTCTCAACGAAGAGGAACTTCGCAAGGTCACTGCCCCCTATGCGAATGCCAAGGAAGTCGTTTGGTGTCAGGAAGAGCCCGCGAACATGGGCTCATGGCACCACTTGCTGCCGATTCTTATGAAATTCTTCGGCCGTGCAATAGGCTATGCGGGTCGCGAGGCGAGTGCCAGCACAGCAGTCGGCACGACCGCCGCCCATAAGCTCCAGCAGGCCGAACTTATCGCGCAGGCTTTCGGTGAACAAGTCAGCTAAAAGTAAGCGAACACATCTCCCAACTCCCAACCATTCCCATCATGAGCGTTGCAGTCATCGTCCCCGCCGTCGGCGAATCCATCACCTCTGGAGTCCTCTCCGCCTGGCATAAGAAAGACGGGGATCACGTCGCCGTCGGAGACCTTCTCTTCACCCTCGATACTGACAAAGTCTCCTCCGAGGTCACGGCACTCGAGGCCGGAGTTCTGAAAATCTCCGTTGCTGAGGGAGCCGAGGTTCCCATCGGTTCCACCGTGGCCGAGATCGATACGGCGGCCAAGGCTCCTGATGCCAAGGTTGAGGAGAAGAAGCCCGAGGCTAAGAAGGAGGAAGCTCCCGCTCCAAAGGCCGAGGCACAGAAGCCTGCTTTGCCGATCTCAGCCCCATCACCGATTCCCCAGCCCCCATCCCCTACGCCAAAGGTGCAGCCTGAAGGCCGGGTGACCCGGCGCAAGCTGACTCCGCTTCGCCGCAAGATCGCCCTTCAGTTAGTCAACGCCCAGCAGACCGCAGCCATCCTGACCACGTTCAACGAGGTCGACATGAGCGCCGTCATGAATCTCCGCAAGGAGGTCCAGGAAGGCTTCCAGGCCAAGTATGGTGTGAAGCTCGGCTTCATGTCCTTCTTCATCAAGGCTGTGGTGGAGGCTCTTCAGGCCATTCCTCAGATCAATGCACAACTCGAGGGAGACGAACTCATCGAGAACCACTACTACGACATCGGAGTTGCTGTCGGCACCGAGAAGGGCCTGATGGTTCCCGTCCTGCGTGACTGTGAGAAGCTCTCACTGGCTGGCCTTGAGAAGCAACTCCTGAGCTTTGCAGTGAAGGCCCGCGAGGGCAAGATCGGTCTCTCCGATCTCCAAGGTGGCTGTTTCACCATCTCGAACGGTGGCGTCTACGGTTCGCTTCTCAGCACGCCGATCCTCAACCCGCCCCAGAGCGGCATCCTGGGCATGCATAAGATCCAGGAGCGCCCCGTCGCCATCAATGGCAAGGTCGAGATCCGCCCGATGATGTACCTCGCCCTCTCCTACGACCACCGCGTGGTGGATGGGAAGGAGGCGGTGACGTTCCTGATCAAGATCAAGGAAGCGTTGGAGAACCCAGTCAGACTCTTCCTCGACTAAGGAACGAGCCGGGCCGGTTCTTTTCACCTAGAGCTTTGTGGGCCTACGCCTGCCGTAGAGTTCCTATGCCAAACGCTTGGGCGCCTAGGCTGGTATCGAAAACTCCTGCATTCCCAAAGCAGCTCAGCTGATTTTTAAGATTTAGTCGTTTGGAGGGGTCATTCAGAAGTGACAGCCATCCCTTAAAAGTTCCTGCCCCTGGGCCGAAGAGTGACTGCAGATAGGAGTAGAACTCCGGGTCGCACTGTTGCAGGCGCTCTCGAGTGAAGGGTTCCTGGGCCGTGACTCCGAAGAGGTAGGTGGTCGCTGCGCAGGCAAAGAACTCACGCTGATTCGACATCATGTGGGATTGATTGTCGAAAAGGTGAAGCGACTTGGCAGTGAGATAGTAGCGAAATATTTCGGCATTCATGAAGCCATCCTTGAGCACGCGGTCGTGATAGGCATGTAGCATTTCGTGAAGAAGGACGGGTTTGTGACCGATCACGATGATGTTTGGGTAGATCTCCACGCCCCCTGAAGGACCTCCGAGATAGAGGCCCGGGGTGCCTCCTGGCACTGAAATCGATTTCAGAGCAATCGGTAGCCCTTGAAAAAAACGGATCAGATCCGGGGACTCCCCGACACTGGTGGCCATGTCCATTTGCTCCTCAGTTCGTGAGGCCATGGTTGCCATCTGGGGCATTGCGGCACACTCGGACTCATTGATCGTAAAGCCTTTGTAGGCGATCTCGGCGGAGGCCATGCAGGGAATCAGGGCAAAGATGACCGCGACCACCATCGGAAAGAGGTTCAAGATAGTTCTCATGGTTTTAGAGTGAACCGAACGATAGAAATTCAAAAGAGACTTCCTTGGCGACGCCTGGACGCTAGACTGCCGCGATGATTGAACGCTACAGCCGCCCCGAGATGCGCTCCATTTGGACGGAGCAACGTAAACTGGAAATCTGGCTCGAGATCGAGACCCTGGCCTGCGAGGGGATGGCCGAGCTCGGGATCCTCCCTAAGGAAGATGCCAAGACGATCCGTGAGAAGGGAACTTTCCGCATCGAGGAGGTGCGCGAGATCGAGAAGCGGACGAATCATGATGTGATCGCCTTCCTCGAGGAGGTCGCCACCCATGTCGGGGAGCCTGCCCGCTGGATCCACCGCGGCCTCACTTCTTCCGACCTGCTCGACACGACTCTCGCGGTCCAGATGGTTCAGTCGGCTGACATCCTCCTGAAGGATCTCGAGGAGCTCCTCGTTGCCATCGCCGCCCGCGCCAAGGAGCACAAGTTCACCCCGATGATCGGCCGTAGTCACGGCATCCATGCGGAGCCGGTGACCTTCGGCCTCAAGCTTGGCGTGATGTATGATGAGTTCCGTCGAGCGATCGAGCGCCTGAAGGAGACCCGTGACCGTGTCGCCTACGGCATGCTCAGTGGAGCCGTCGGCACCAATGCGCATCTCGATCCTCAGGTCGAGGCCTATGTCTGCGAGCATCTCGGTCTGAAGCCCGCCAATATCTCCACCCAGATCATCCAGCGCGACCGTCATGCCGAGTTTATGATGACAATCGCTCTCATCGGCTGCTCCATCGATTGCTGGGCGACCGAGTTTCGCCATCTCCAGCGTACCGAGGTGCTCGAGGTCGAGGAGGCCTTTGCCAAGGGCCAGAAGGGAAGCTCCGCTATGCCGCACAAGCGCAATCCCATCACCGGCGAGCGCCTCTGCGGACTCGCCCGCGTCCTTCGCGGAAATGCCCAAACCGCCATGGAGAATGTCGCCCTCTGGCATGAGCGCGATATCAGCCACTCCAGTGCCGAGCGGATCATCTTGCCCGACTCCTGCACCCTGCTCGACTACATGCTGGTCCTACTGACCCGTCTCGTGCGCGATCTGACCGTCTATCCCGAGCACATGAAGCGGAACATGGATCTCACCCTCGGACTCTGGGGAAGTCAGGCCGTCCTGCTCGAGCTCACCGACCGTGGCATGGCCCGCAAGAATGCCTACGAGGCTGTCCAGCGCGCCGCGATGAGGACCTGGGCTGAGAAGATCCCCCTCCTTCAGACTCTCAGCGAGGAGGAGGAGGTTATGCAGCACATCGATGCGGCGGAACTCGGACGGATCTGCTCGCCGGAGAGACACTTCGCCCATGTGGAGGCTCGACTGCGTAAGGTGGGGATCGATGTCTAATTCTATTGCAGGTGAAATCATCCCCGCCTTGGTCAATCGACACGAGGGTAGGGACGCGAGGCACTTTTTCTCTCTTGCGTCTCGACACTCGGGCGGGGGGAGGATACCACATTTAGGCTTCGATTCTAACCGAGACTCATGGACACCGCTCTGATCCTTCATTTTCTGACCACACCGTGGGTGTTCCTCCTTTGGACGACTTTCCTCAAGTCCTTCATTCTGCTGAATGTGGTTCTCGGCGTTGTCTCAGTCACTGTCTTTGCCGAGCGTAAGGTCAGTGCTTGGATTCAAGACCGTACGGGTCCGAACCGCGTCGGTATCCCGATGACCCTTCTGGGAGGAAAAAAAGATATTCCTTTCTGGGGATTGGGTCAGATGATCGCCGATCCGGTGAAGCTCCTCACCAAGGAAAACTTCGTTCCGGCCGGTGTGAACCAGTTCTTCTTCTGGTTGGCTCCCAAGCTTGTCATGATCCCTCCGATCATGGTGCTGGCGGTGCTTCCCTTTGGCAGCTCGCTCTTTGGTGTCGAGATGACGATTGCCAACATCAATGTCGGCGTGCTCTTCATCTTTGCGGTCGCCTCCCTAAGTGTCTATGGCATCACGATCGCCGGATGGGCCTCGAACTCGAAGTTCCCGTTCATCGGAGGCATTCGTTCCTCCTCCCAGATGATCTCCTACGAGCTCTCGCTCGGCCTCTCGATTATCCCGATCTTCATGGTCTGCGGCACGCTCAACCTGAATGAGATCGTTGACTGGCAGATCAAGAACGGTTGGATGGTCTCCCCCTACTGGCCTCACGGATTCTCATTGGGTCAGCTTCTGCATCCCTCCGACCTTGTTCACTCGATCGTGGCCGGGGTGAGTCTGGAACGCTTCCTTCTCTGGATTCCCCTGATGATCTCTTTTGTGATCTTCCTGGTATCGATCTTTGCGGAGACCAATCGTCTCCCCTTCGATCTTCCCGAGGCTGAGCAGGAGCTCGTGGGTGGATACCACACCGAGTATGCCTCGATGAATTTCGCCCTCTTCTTCCTTGGTGAATACGCCGCGATGTTTGCCGGCTCCGGAGCGATCGTCTCCATCTTCCTCGGTGGTTGGAGTCTGCCGATGATCCCCGATGGTTCGCATGGATGGTTCTGGGGTCTGGTGAATATCGGCGTCTGGTTCGTGAAGGTGTCGCTGATCATTCTCTTCATGATCTGGATCCGATGGACGCTACCCCGCTTCCGCTATGATCAGCTCATGAAGCTCGGTTGGCTCGGGTTCTTCCCAGTCGCCCTGTTCAATATTTTCCTCACCGCAATTATCCTTGCTCTCGTTCACCATTGATCAAGGACATGATCGTTCACCATTGATCGTTTTCAGTATCTTTCCAACCAAACCCATCCCATGGCTATCGTCGTCAATCGTCCCAAGCTGACCTTCGCGGAAAAATGCTACCTGCCGTCGATCCTTGCAGGACTGGCGATCACCTGGAAGCACATGAAGAGAGCCCTCTTCAACAAGGGTGTCGTCACCATGCAGTATCCCGAGGAGAAGTGGGATGCCAATCTGCCCGAGTGGTACCGTGGCGCCCCCACACTCGTCGTCGATGAGAATGGTCGCGAGAAATGCGTTTCCTGCCAGCTCTGCGAATTCATCTGCCCGCCCCGCGCGATCACCATCAAGCCGGGAGAGATCCCCGATAACGACCCGTGGCGCAAGGTGGAGAAGCGTCCTGAGGCGTTCGATATCGACATGACCCGTTGTATCTACTGTGGTCTCTGTGAAGAGGTATGCCCTGAAGAAGCGATCTTCCTGCGCAAGGATTACTCCATCACAGGCCTCAATCGTGCCGAGATGGTCCATGACAAGGCAACGCTCTATAAACTGGGCGGCGTTAAGTCGGGGCTCACCTTCAAGTGGAACGAACTGAAGTAAGCGCACCAATTTTTATTTCCTAGATTCCCCGATCCTATGCTTCTTGCCGCTTTCTGGTTCTTTGCCACCTTGATGCTACTCTTCGGGGTGAGTGTCGTCCTGCTGCGAAACCCCGTCTCCTGCGCGATGAGCTTGGTCATGTCGTTCATCTGTCTGGCGGCCCTTTACGTGACGCTTGATGCCTGTTTTATCGGAGTCATTCAGGTGCTCGTCTATGCCGGTGCCGTGATGGTGCTCTTCCTCTTCATCATCATGCTTCTCGATCTTCGAGAGGAGAAGAGTCGCCGTCTCAACTTCGGTGCGACGCTCGGAGGTGTGCTGGTCGTGGCCTCATTCCTCTCAATCATGACGCGGGTTATTCTCTCCAATCCTGCTTTTGCGAAGCAGACCCCCACACTTGCTGGACCTCAGGTTTCGGATGTGAAAATGATCGGAATGACGCTCTTTCATTCCTTTGGACTCCCGTTTGAGGTCATCGGCGTCCTCCTGCTCTCGGCCACGGTCGGAGTTGTTGTTCTCAGCCGCCGAACCCTCCGCTAAGAATCCCACTCTCTCGCGCCATGCCAACACTCGCCAATTATCTGATCGCTAGCGGGCTACTCTTTGCCATCGGCCTCGGTGTCGTGATGCTCCGCCGCAGCATCATCGTGATCTTTATGGGACTTGAGCTGATGCTCAACGCTGCAAACCTTTCACTCGTGGCCTTCTCCCGATACGGCCTCATCTCCGGTCACCAGAACTACAACGCCCAGATCCTGGTGTTTTTCATCATCTCCGTTGCGGCGGCAGAGGTTGCTGTAGGACTGGCAATCATCGTCTCACTCTACCG
Source organism: uncultured Spartobacteria bacterium (assembly GCA_903868795.1). Taxonomy (GTDB): domain Bacteria; phylum Verrucomicrobiota; class Verrucomicrobiia; order Chthoniobacterales; family UBA6821; genus UBA6821. The sequence continues at coordinate 19,551 of CAIPWR010000052.1, forward strand.
AGCCAGACAGACCACCCATGTCGAGGATCTCGACACGCTGAAATTCTGACCCTTTTTCTCTGATGAATCTCTCTACCATCGCCTGGATCACCCTGTTTGCACCGCTCGTCGCGGCGGCCGCGATCCTCTTCGTCACCCGCACGAGCAAGCCTCTTGCCGCTGGACTGGCCATTCTTTCCGCTCTGGTCACGACCGTCTGCGGATGGACTCTTTTCGCCAAGAGCGCCGAGGGGGTCTATCATGGGTTCAACTGGGTTGATTTTGGTCATGCGTTGGCGATTCCCTTTGATCTGGCCCTGGATCCCCTGAGTCGCACGATGCTGGTTGTGGTGACGACCATCGCCCCGATCGTCTTCATCTACTCCATCGGCTACATGAAGGAAGAGGTCGGTTACTGGCGTTTCTTTGCCGGGCTTGCGCTCTTCCTCTTCTCGATGCTTGGCATTGTGCTGGCAAACAACCTCGTGATGATGTTCATCTTCTGGGAGTTGGTCGGCGTGAGCTCCTACATCCTGATCGGCCATTATTACCATAAGGACTCGGCTGCTGATGCGGCTAAGCAGGCGTTCCTGGTGAATAGGATTGGTGACTTCGGATTCATGCTTGGCATCTTGCTATTCTGGATCGCAACGGGCGGTCCCGAAGGTGGCACCTTCACCTTTGCCGGAATCAATCATCCGGCGCCGATTTTCGTTCAGAATCCGGCTCTTCTTGCCGTTGCCGTCGTCCTCATCTTCTGCGGAACGGTCGGTAAATCGGCGCAGTTCCCACTCCATGTCTGGCTTCCCAACTCGATGGAGGGTCCGACACCCGTTTCCTCACTTCTCCACGCCGCCACCATGGTCGCGGCTGGCGTCTACCTTCTCGCCCGCATTTTCCCGATTCTCTCCTCCTCACCCGAGGCTTCCGAGATCGTCGCATGGACCGGGGCCATCACGGCACTCGGAGCCGGCATCCTTGCGACCCAGCAGGATGACATCAAGGGGATCCTGGCCTACTCAACGATTTCACAACTCGGTTACATGGTCACTGGAGCCGGACTTGCTGTCTCTGCGGCACTTCCGATGTTTCATCTCTTCACGCACGCATTCTTCAAGTGCCTCCTCTTCCTCACGGCTGGATCGGTCATTATCGGGATGCACCACGAGCAAAACATCTGGAAGATGGGTGGCCTGAAAGGAAAGATGCCGATCACTTTCCTGACCTACTGCTGCGGTATGCTGGCACTCTCCGGTTGCCCCTTCTTCAGCGGTCATTATAGTAAGGATCTCATCATGGCCTGCTCCTGGGAGCATCATCGTGGGATCTTCTGGGTTGTGGTGATTGCGGCCGGCCTGACCCCCTTCTACATGATGCGCCAGGCGATGGTTGTCTTCTTTGGAAAAGCCCGCTCTGAGCACTCCGAACATGCCCATGAGTCTCCGCTCGTGATGACCATTCCTCTGATCCTTCTGGCGATCCCCGCAGTCGTTGCCGGTTATCCTTTCTTCGAGCACACCTTCTTCCACGAGATCGGCACCTTGGCAGAGCCTGAAGTGCCAGGTTATGTGCCGCAGGTTTTCCTTGGAGTCTTCCTTGCCGGTTTGGCGCTCGCCTTCTTCCTTTATCGCAATGTGGAGAAGGATCCGATCCGAATTCCGTTCCTGGAAAACCGCTTCTATATCGATGATCTTTACTTCTGGATTGTTCGTGTCATTCAGGGCGGATTTGCCAAGCTCTGCTCGTTCGTCGACCGCTGGTTCATCGACGGTATCCTTGTTCGGGGAAGTGCAACGCTTGTCTGGACAGTTGGTTTTGCCCTTCGCTTCCTGCAATTGGGTAACATCCAGGCCTATGCCCTCTTCTTTGGCGTCGGCGTGGTCGGCTTGATCTACTTCCTCCTGCACGTCCGATAGAACTCACCAGCGATCACCACCTCTTCCTGACATGAGCCTTCTTCTCATTCTTCTGATTGTCCTGCCGCTGGCTGCTTCCGTGCTGATCATGCTGGGTGCAAATCCACGCGTCATGGCCCTCGGCGCAGCCGTCCTGAATCTGCTGATCTCCATCATGCTTTTTGCCCGTTATGATCTGGCGGCTGGAGGATGGCAGTTCCTCTCCGAGTGGAAGATCCTTCCCCAACTCGGGATCAACATGACTCTGGGGGCAGATGGTCTCACCCTGACCATGCTGCTGCTTGCCACCCTGGTGACCCTCTCTGCCATCTGGATCGCCCCGAAGATCGAGAAACGCGAAGGAGTCTACTATGTCTGCCTGCTCTTCATCTCTGCCGGTGTGATCGGTGCCTTCGCTTCGCTCGATGTTCTCTTCCTCTACTCCTTCCACGAGCTTGCCCTCATCCCGACCTTCATCATGATCGGTGTCTGGGGTTCGGGAGACCGTCAGGCTGCAGCTTGGAAAGCAACGATCTATCTTGGCCTTGGAAGCTTTGTTCTGCTGATCGGACTCTTGGGGCTCTATCTGAGCATTCCCGCCGCCTCACGGACCTTGGATCTCCGTCAGCTTGACCAGATGGCCGTCGCCGGAACATTCCACCCCTCTTCTGTGATCTATCTGATCCTGCTTGTCGGATTTGGCTCGCTGGTTTCCCTCTTCCCGTTCCACTCCTGGGCGCCTCCTGCTTATGCCTGTGCTCCTGCACCCACGGCGATGATGCATGCCGGCGTGTTGAAGAAATTCGGTCTCTACGGATTGATTCGCATCGCGCTCCCGCTATTCCCTGATGCAATGCACCAGTTTAACGGTCTTCTACTTCTGCTCGTCATCGGCAATATCCTTTACATCGGCTATGTCACGGTTGCCCAGAAGCGCCTCGACTGGACGATCGGATACTCGAGTGTCATGCACATGGGGTATATCTTCCTTGGACTTGCCTCGCTGAACATCATCGGCGTGAACGGCGCTATGATCCTGATGTTTGCCCATGGACTTTCCGTGGCGGCGGCCTTCGCTCTCTGCGGGGAAATCCGTCGTCGCACCGGTACGCTCGACTATTCCGAACTTGGTGGCATTGCCAAGGTTACCCCCGTCTTGGGACTTCTTTTCGGATTTGCCGCGATGGCCTCGGTGGGTCTTCCCGGATTCGCGAATTTCGCCGGCGAAATCCTTGTGTTCTTCGGAGCCACTTCTTACGGCCCCGCAATGATCCTTCCGGTGATCGTCGGAGTCTGGGGTGTCGTGATCTCTGCGATCTACATGCTTCGAGCCTACCGTAGCACCTTCTGGGGACCGATGATCGCCCGCTGGGACTCCCTGACAGACATCACCCCTACGGCCACATGGAGCGTGATCCTTCTCCTTGTTCCTCTCATGATCGTTGGATTCTATCCTCAGCTCCTCGTGAAGATGGTCACGACAGCCCTTCCCCGCTAACCCGCCGCCTAGAATTCCGTGAACTCGCTTTTTCTCGAAATCGCCGTTGTCTTGCTCGGGATTGTCCTCCTGCTTGTGGAGGCTTTCTCTGACCGTTCCAACAAGGACTACCTCGCCTATCTGGGTGCCGTTGGTCTGGCTGGCATCTTGGCCTTAAGCTTCCTCCCGCAGAGTGCGCCGCTAGCTGGAAGCCCTGAGGCGGCGTTCATAACCTGCGATATTCTCTCGGTTTTCTTTGTCAGGTTCCTGCTGGTCGCGACGATTGTCACGCTCCTCATGATTCCCGGATACCGATCGGTTCTGGAGCTTTACCTTCCTTCGGAGCGTGCTGGTGGAGGCATCGGCGAATTCGCCATCCTGCCACTCTTTGTCTGTGCAGGACTGATGTGGATGGTCAGCTCGGTTGACTTCATCATGATCTTTGTTTCGCTGGAGCTTGCGACGATCACCCTATACGTGCTTGTCACCTACCTCCGCCAGAACACAGCTTCCCTGGAGGCCGGCACGAAGTTCCTGATTCTGGGAGCGCTCTCCACGGGATTCATCGTCTATGGTATCTCCTGGATTTTCGGGGTCACCGCGACGACGAACATTCTGGCGTTACCTGATGCCATCTCGGGATTGCCTGAATCTTCACTTTATTCGCTGCTCTTCGGGATCGCGATGATCCTCGTCGCCCTCAGCTTTAAGACGGGTGCCTTTCCCTTCCAGTTCTGGATTCCCGATGTCTACCAAGGCGCCCCGACGCCGATCACCTCCTACCTTTCCGTTGCTTCCAAGGCTGCCGGATTCGTGGTGCTGATCCGTTTCCTTCTCTCACTGGAGGCGATTCCAGTTCTCGCCAACAAGCTCAATGCCGTCATCACCCTGCTGGCTGCTCTGACACTCCTCTTTGGTAACTTTGCAGCGATTCCCCAGACCAACATGAAGCGACTGCTCGGTTACTCGAGTGTTGCCCATGCCGGATATTTGCTGATGGGCATCGCCAGTTTGGCCTCGCTCCTGGCGATTCCTGCAATCGGTTTCTACTTTGCCGGATACCTCGCCATGACCGTGCTCGCCTTTGTGGTGCTGCAGGTGGTTTCTCAAGCAACCGGTGGTGATGAGATCTCACGCTTCAATGGTCTCTCCAAGCGCTCTCCCTTCCTTGCCGGAGCCATGCTTCTTTCCGCAGCATCGCTTGCAGGTATTCCTTTCACCGCTGGATTCATTGGCAAGCTTCTGATCTTTGAGGTCGCCCTGAAGCAGGGCCACTATGGATTGGTGATCCTCGGTTGTGTCACTGTGGCCGCAGGATTCTACTATTACTTCAAGGTGATCCGTGCCATGTACTGGCAGCAACCCTCTGAGGAAACCGCCATCCCGGTAACAGCCACCACCAAGTGGCTTATTTTTGTGCTCGGAGCAGGCATCCTGATCTTCGGAATCTATCCGGCTCCGTTGCTGGCGGCACTCCGCTAGTATCGGGACGATCTTCTGGAGGGAAACTCAACCTCCATCTCCTAGGGGATCCTAAGGGTGAGCCAGATTAACCAACTCATCCTCAGGGGATTTCGATGTTTTCGGGAGATGCATTATGAACCAGCTCCCGGACTGAATTTCATTACCGGACCCAATGCCCGGGGAAAAACTTCGATTCTTGAAGGGGCTTGTTTCTTGATGCGCCTCCGTTCGCCGAGGACATCCGTGCTGAAGGAGATAGTTCGTTTCGGTGAGGAATCCTTCCTGCTCGAGGGACTGGTGAAGCGCGAGAATCAGGAGACGCGACTAGGAGTCACCTGCACACCTCCGATGCGGGCACTGAAGCTCGACGGAGTACCCCAGTCCTCAAGCACTGAGTATCTCAAGCAGGGAACCATTGTCTGGTTCGGAAGCGATGATCTTTTTTTGGTCAATGGTCCGGCCGAGCGTCGACGCAAGCTGCTGGATAGCGCGGGTTTGCAGACCAGTCTAGCCTATTCTCGGGATCTTAGGGATTATGACCGTGCTTTGCGCTCACGGAATCTGCTTCTGCGAGAGGGGCGCTCCCGCCGCGAGATCGAGGCCTATAATCACCCTCTTGCCGAGACAGGAGACCGCATTCTTGGCTTCCGTAAGGATCTGGTCACAACACTTGCGCCGCTTGTCTCGGACTCTTGCCGCAAGATCTCAGGGGAAACTCTGGAGATCTCCTACGAACCCGGATCTGCGGGGGCAATGATGGAGTCACTGCTCTCAAGCCGCGATAACGAGATCCGCCTGAGGCAGACCCGGGTAGGTCCCCAAAGGGATGATCTGAAGCTGCTTCTGAATGGTATTCCCGCCGGATCCTTCGCCTCCGAGGGGCAGCGACGGACGATCGCTCTCGCTCTCAAACTGGCTGTCGCAGCGCTCTTGAATCTCGAAAACGGAAGACCTCCCCTTCTCCTTCTGGACGATATCTTCGGAGAACTGGACCCCTCACGCCGCGATGCCCTTCTTGCCGGGATGCCTCCCAAAGCTCAAGCACTCCTCAGTACTGCCGAACTCACGGGAATTTCGATTCCCGCAGGTTCCACGGTTCATCGTTTTTCTACGGAGGGGACTCTGGAGATGGTCTCACCCTAAGCTGGATGGCACAGGTTCTGAATGACTCAGCTTGAAGGTAAAGGATTCTTGCCTTAGGCAAGAGGTAGGCATGGCAATCTATCTCCGTACGCTCCGTTATTTTCGTGCCTATTCAGGTCATACGATTCTGGCCGTCCTCCTGATGTCTGCAGGCATCGGATTCAATCTGCTGGCCCCATGGCCCTTCAAATTTGTCGTCGACGGAATTCTGCAGCCCAAGAACGCAGCAGGTGTCTCCTCGGCTCATGCTTTTATTGGGGAGTGGTTTTCGTGGACGAGCGATCGAGGAGCAGCCCTGACACTTTTCGTGATCATGGCACTGATCGCAGTCGTGTCGGGGTTGGTGAATCTACTCTCCAACACGCTGCTCATCAAAATCGGTCTCAAGGCTCTCCTGCACCTTCGCACCCAGCTTTACAGTTGCCTACAGTCGCTTCCTCTTCAGTTTCATGACACAAGGCGTAGCAGCGACTCCTCCTTCCGCGTGGCCTATGATTCTCAGTCCATCCAGACGATCTACAACAAAGGGTTTGCGACGATCTTCGGAGCGGTGGTCACTCTGGTGGGTGCCTTGACCATCATGTTCCGGATGAACTGGCAGCTGACGCTCGTCTCGATGACCGTGATTCCCCCCCTTTATTGGGCTATTCAACATTACGGAGACCGCATTCGCAGGGAGTCGACAACGATTCAGGAGAGGGAGAGCGACCTCCTCGCAACGACTCAAGAGGGGCTCGGTTCGATCCGGATGGTGCAGGCTTTTGGCCGTGAGTCGTTCGAAGTGAGTCAGTTCGTTCGTCATGCGACGAGGAGCCTCGAGGCAAACTTCCGACTGAACATGACCTCCATGAAGAGCGCTCTCCTCGTGACGACGCTCATCGCTCTGGGTACCTCTGCCATGTATTATGTTGGAACGATCCAAGTGCTCGACGGCAGGTTGAGTATCGGTGATCTGACGGTTTTTGTCGCTTATCTGGCGACGCTCTACCAACCGATCCAGCAGCTTACTTACACTGCTTGGGCACTTGAGGGGGCGGCAGCGGGTGCGCAGCGCTGCTTTGAAATCCTCGACCGCGAGGAGGAGACCAAGGATGACCCCGGAGCGATCACGATGCCGACCGCCAAAGGAGAGATCACCTTCGCCGGGATCTCCTTTGCCTATGATCCGAAGGCCCCTGTGTTGGCTGGAGTCGATCTGGCGATTGCCCCGGGTGAGACGGTTGCCTTCGTGGGAGGAACCGGTGCGGGAAAGAGCACACTCCTGAGTCTCGTGCCACGCTTTTATGATCCTACGGCGGGGATCGTGAGGATCGACGGTCATGACCTGAGAGGGATCACCAAAGCCTCGCTCCGAGCCCAGATCGGGATGGTGTTGCAGGATACGCTTCTCTTCTCCAGCAGTATCCGTGAGAATATCGCCTACGGGCGCGAGGGGGCTTCTGAGGCAGAGATTATCGAGGCGGCGCGGCGCGCCCAAGCCTATGACTTCATTATGGCCCAACCTCAGGGATTCGACACTCCGGTTGGAGAGCGCGGCGGGCATCTGAGTGTGGGACAGCGCCAGCGTCTCGGAATAGCACGGGCCTTCCTGAAGAATGCTCCGATCCTGCTTTTGGACGAGCCAACCTCGGCACTCGATCCCTCAACCGAGAAGGCGATCATGGAGACCATAGCGGAGCTGATGAAGGGACGCACCACCCTCATCATCACACACAGGCTCTCAACAGTGCATCATCTCGGCAGGGTCGTGCTGCTCGAGAACGGACGTATCGCCGAGCAGGGAACCGGCCCTGAATTGCTAGCCGCGGGTGGCTCGTACGCACGGCTCTATCATGCGGCAGGGCATGAACCGAAAGGGAAAAACGAATCATGAAGCGAAAGAAAATCATTGTCCTGGGATTCATGGGAGGCATGCCCATCGCCGGAGTCATCTGGCAGCATATCCACTACATTGTCGGCCTGCAGAGGCTGGGACATGAAGTTTACTACATTGAGGATACGCTGAACTATCCGTACGATCCCGTAGCCTTCAACATCTCGGATGATTGCACCTACGCGGCACAGACGCTGGGGCGACTGGCCGAAGAGCACGGCTTCAAGGGGCGCTGGGCCTACTGCGCGCGCTTCAAGGACCCGATGGAGAGTGTCGGCATGTCGCTTGCCGAGATCAGGACCCTCTACAAAGAGGCCGACTGCGCGCTCAATATCTGCGGGTCGCACGATATGAACGAGGACCTCCGGACGATCAGGAATCTGATCTATGTCGAGAGCGATCCCGGAGTGGAGCAGATCAAGATCGACAAGGAGTTCAATGGAGGAGAGTCAGCAACCATCGACTACCTTAAAGAACATCATCATCTCTTCTCCTTCGGTGAGAATATCAGCACGCCCGCCTTCGTTGTCCCAACCCATGGATTTCGTTGGCTTCCAACCCGACAACCAGTGGTCACCGATCTCTGGTGCGGTTCTGCCGAGGCCTCCGCACCCAATCCGGCGGCCATGTTCACGACCATCTGCAACTGGTCGACGAGCGGCAAAAAAGACATTGTCTGGAATAACTCCAACTACCTCTGGAGCAAATCACTCGAGTTCCTGCGTTTTATCGAGGCCCCGAAACTCTCCGGAGAACCCTTCGAGATGGCGACCGATATCAAGAAGGAGGAGGAGTTGGAGATCTTTCAGAAGAATGACTGGAAGCTCGTGCTTCCGCATGATTTGAGCGTCGATTGGAATGGTTACCGTGATTACATCCGTAATTCCAAAGGAGAGTTCACCTGCGCCAAAGACCAATATGTCCGGCTAAACACCGGATGGTTCAGTGATCGCACGGCTTGTTACCTTGCCTCGGGGCGTCCTGTCATCACACAAGAGACCGGTTTTTCCGCGCACTACGGCGGCAAGGAGGGGTTGCTTTCGTTTTCTACCATGGAGGAGATCGTGGATGCGGTCGCCGCAATCAGGGCTGACTACTCAAAGCACAGCCGTGCCGCCCTCGAAGTTGCCCGTGAGGTGTTTGAGGCTGAGAAAGTGCTCGGCTCATTGTTGGAGCGAGCAGGAATCTGATTTCCTGATCCATGAACTCATTTCTCCCCCCCGTCTTTGTTGGTTGCGGATTTTCTGCCAAGTACCCTGAGGGTGGGGGGAACTTTTCCGTTCCCCTCCAGTACCTCATGGGGCTGAAGCGCATGGAGCGCCGCGGCATCTGGCTCGAGGTGCTTCAAGAGAGCGGTGATCCGGAGAAGGATGCCCATTGCATCCGGACCTTCCGCCGCAGGATGTCCCTGTACGGAATCGAGTATTGTCTGCTTCTGCGTCCGACACAGAAAGTCCAAGGGCCCGAGGAGCATCATCCTGAGGCGATGAGAGCGTTCGGGATGACGGTTGCTGAATTGAAGGAACTCGCCCCTCATGCCGTCCTGCTGAACCTCAGTTATTCAATCAAGCCGCCTCTCACGAATCTCTTCGGACGGCGACTGCTTTGCAGTCTCGATCCAACCGAAGTTCTTTTCTGGATGGATCAGATGGAGATGGGACAGTCGTCGCATGATGAGTTCTGGTCCATCGGCCTCTGCATGGAGGCGATCGACCCGCGACTCCCCAAGCCGATCGTTCCTTGGAAGAGCTATTTTCCACTCGTTGACACGGTGTTGCTGCAACCGCAATCCCGTCCCTCAGGAAAGCCTCGTTTCACCACGATCGGGCAATGGTATTGGGACGGGAATATTACGATCGGTGGGGAGTGGCGCGACTATTCCAAGCAGGCGGCCTTTGCCCCTTATATGGATCTTCCCGGACGGGTTCCCGAAGCTGTTTTCGAGTTGGCCATGAATCTCAATTCCGATGACCCCGAGCGTGCACGCCTCCGCTCGATGGGATGGAAGGTGGCGACACCGCATGCTCTGACCCGCACGCCCGCCTCCTACTACCGCTATCTGGCTGGTGCCACGGCAGAGTTCACCGCGGTGAAACTCGAGGCCATCATGGGGAGTGGGTGGTTGAGTGATCGGGCAGCGGCTTTTTTGGCCCTGGGGCGCCCTGTCATTACCGAGCCTACTGGAGCCGAGCGTTTCCTGCCGAAGGATTCGGGAATGCTCTTTGTCAGAAACCTAGAAGAGTCTGTCGAAGCCTCCAAGCGGATCCTGGCCGACTGGCCCTCGCTCTCCAAAGCGGCACGCCTGACAGCCGTGGAATGCTTTGATTCCGTCAAGAATCTCAAGCTGCTGTTGGGAAACTCCTGAAGCCCTGTAAAAAGGAGAATTTTGAAACGGGTGGCTGACGGGGCTCGAACCCGCAACAGCCGGTACCACAAACCGGAGCTCTACCATTGAGCTACAGCCACCATCGTTTCCGCTCAAAAAGCGGGGTTGACATCATGTCTTCACGGTACGAGTTGTCAACTCCTAGCATTAGCTATTCCTGAGAACAAAAGTCATGCCAACGACCCAGCCCAAGGCGCCCATCAGGCGCAAATTCCTTCTTTCCTCCGCCCCTTCACAGATGGCTCTTTCGAGTTGCGTGGAGATCGAGCAGGGATATGTGGTCAAGGAGCGTGGTCAGGAGCTCCGGGTGCGTCGCGAGGGGAGCCGCTATTTCCTTTCAGCCCGTGACCGGACGGGACGAGCCGTGACAGGCCAGGAGATCCGTATCACCAAGGGTCAGTTCGACAAGCTTTGGCCCTTCACTCTCGGTCAACGGATCACCCGGATCCGGCATGTCATGAAGCTTGGGAGGCTCAAGATGAAGATCGATGAGTTTACAGGGGAGCATGCACCGCTGCGCCTGGCGGAGATCTTTTTTGCGGATGCCGCCGGCAGTAAATCGTTCAAGAAACCTGATTTTCTTGGGGAGGAAGTGACTAGGCGAGAAGAATACCAGACAGCGGAAATGGCCATTCATGGGGCGCCCGAACCCTCTGGGATGTGCCAGTTGGGAATTCTTCCCTACACCTTTATTGACCGTCGGTTACACCTCCTTCTCATCACCAGTTCCTCGGGGAATCGATGGATTTTCCCCAAAGGGCGCCAGGAACCCGACATGACACCCCATGAGGTTGCCCTAATGGAGGCTGTGGAGGAGGCAGGCGTACTGGGAACCATCCGTCAGGATCTTCGGACCCGCTGCCAGATGGCCGATGGACGGTTTCTTCAGCTCTATGCGATGAAAATCTCGAAACTCCTGAAGAGCTGGCCCGAGGAGAATGTGCGGCGCCGACGTCTTTTCCCCTTCAGCGATGCCTTGGAGATGATTGGCGACCCTGGCCTAGCGAAGGCCGTGCGGAGGCTGGCGGTGACAATCAATAAGTAAACTCTGTTCCAGAGGTTGAAGGGTTGAAGTGGGGCAGAAACTTAAAACATCTTCGTTCTCTTCAGGCAGTTCATTTTAACCTTTTAGTGGATCACCTTCCGATTCCTCGTCGCGCTTGCTTTCGGATGCGCCGCCAAGTAGTCAGAAAGACTCCATTTTCTCTATAAACCCCCATTTCCCAAGTTTCCCATGCTGACCGTCATCCGTAAAAATCAACAGGTTCTTATGCTAGTGATCGCCATTCTGACGATCATCGCTTTCATCTGGCTCTACAATCCCACGGACAAATTTCACAAATTTGGCTCCAACGACGTGCTTTCGATCTACGGTCGGGTGGTTCAACGTGCAGAAATCGACCATCAGGTCCGTGGTTACCGCCTCGCTCTCGCCCTTGGCCTGACGGATTTTGTCCGTGACCTTGGTGGGATGGGCGAAAATGAGGAGGCCTCGGTTAGCGATTTTATTCTGAATCTGTTCATCATCCGGAATCAGGCACCGGCACTCGGCATCCAACCAACTGATGACGAGGTTGCGGGAGTGATCAAGGGGCTCCCCTCGCTTCAGACTGGGGGATCTTTCGATCCGGCAAAGTACTCAGCATTTATCCAGGATCAGCTCGCCCCCAACGGATTTACCGAGCGGCAGATGGAGGAGATCGTCCGTGATTCCCTGCGGGTCAAGGAGCTGCGTCGGGTCATCACCTCGCCTGTGGCCGTGGGTGAAGGTCAGGTCCGTGATGCCGCCAGGGTGTATCAGCCGGTCAATGCGCAGGTTCTGCGTTTCGAGCGCGATGCCTTTGCCAAAAATGTGACAGTGCCAAACGAGGAAGTGGCCGCTTTTTATTCCAAGAACAAGCAAGGCCTTCTCTCCAGTGAGAGTCGTGACGTGACCTTTGTGGCCTTCGATCTACCTGCCGATCAGCAGAAGCTTACGGGTAAGGATAAGGCAGCTGCCCAGCAGAAGCTGGCGGATCAGGCTGAAGGCTCCATGAAGGTCATCCGCGGTGAGATTGCCAAGGGAAGTGTTTTTGCCAAAGCCGCACAGGCGGCATCCCTCCATCCCGAGAAGGTTTCAGGGATTCAGCGTGATGGCACAGTCAACGGCAAGGAATCGACGCTTTCTCCCTCCATTGCCGCCGCAGCATTTCGCCTCCAGAAGACCGGCGAACTTTCCGATATCATTCAGGATGGGAACTCCTTCTATGTCATTTCCATTGATGGCATCACACCCTCTCATCAGCTCGAATTGGCAGAAGTTTCCGAAAAGATCACCGCGCTGATGAAGCAGCAAAAGGCAACCAAGCTTCTTGCTGAGGCCGCCTCCAAGTCCCTCGACAAGATCCGTGCCGACATGTCGGCCGGAAAGTCTTTCGCGGATGTTGCAAAAGCTGCCGGGGTCAAGCTGATGCCTGTTGAGGGAGTCACTCCCTCCGACCAGAAGATCTCGCAGGAGCAGCAAGCCTTGGCCTCGGCGACGCTCGGCCTCAAGGATGGTCAACTCGGTTCCCTTCAGCCTGCTCCTTGGGGTGCATTTGCTGTGTATCTCGAGAAGCGTACTCCGCTAACTGACTCCCAGTGGAAAGAGCATCAGGGGGCACTTTCCAAGACGATCCTCTCCAATGAGCAGGATCTTCTGTTCGTCGACTGGCTGCGTTCCTCTCGTGCCGCCGCGCAGCTTAAGATGCTCGGTAGGGACGCTCGCAACTCTCAGGGTAGCGGTGCGCAGTCAGGATCCTAGGACGTCTTCATGGCAGAAACAGAGCCTGAGAGCGGCGAATCCACGACCCTCTCTGCCCTCTTCGACGAGGCGAGCGGGGATGTCGCCGTGGGAGACCTCGATGCCGCCGTCGAGAAGTACCGCCGATGCATCGAGATCGACCCACTGTTTTTTGATGGATGGCATGCCCTGGGGATGGCTCTCATGAAAACCGGACGCTTTCCCGAGGCGATCGCAGCGGGTCTGAGGGCTACACAACTCAAGCCCAACGACCAGTTGGCCTGGTCAAGTCTTTCCATGTTTTATGTGCGTAATCACCAGATCGCCGAGGCCGAGTCGGCCGGTGTTAAGGCCCGGATCCTTTCCTGGGGTGGCAAGATTGCCAAGGAAGAGGATACAATAACGACACCCGTCGAATCACCCGCTCCATGAAACCTTTCCTCATTACGACCGCCATCGATTATACCAACGCACCGCCTCACATCGGCCATGCGTACGAGAAGATTCTGGCGGATGTGCTCGCCCGTTATCAGCGCCAGCAGGGTCGCGAAGTTTTTTTCCTCACGGGGGTCGATCAGCATGGGCAGAAGGTTCAGCAGAGTGCAGAACGCGAAGGGATCGCTCCCCAGGAATTCGCAGACAGGGTTTCCGAGAAGTTTCTCTCACTCTGGAAGACGTTGGGCATTTCCTACGACGCTTGGGCGGCGACGACTGCACCGCTTCACAAGGCCGCGGTCCAACGTATTCTCAATGATCTCAAGGAGCGCGACTGGCTCTACAAGGCAACTTACAGCGGACATTACAGCGTCCGTCAGGAACAGTTCCTGACCGATAAGGAGCGAGGCCCCGATGGGGAGTTTGGCCCTGAATGGGGTGAAGTCATCCTGCTGAATGAGGAGAATTGGTACTTCCGCCTCTCCAAGTGTTCCGAGTGGCTCCATGGCTTCCTAGAGACCCGCAAGGATTTTGTAACCCCCGATTTTCGTCAGACCGAGCTGAAGAATGCCGCTTCAAAAATTACCGGCGATCTCTGCATCTCTCGACCGAAGAGCCGTCTGGAGTGGGGGATCGAGCTTCCGTTCGATACGGGTTTTGTCACGTATGTCTGGTTCGATGCCTTGATCAACTACATCAGCTTCGCCGGATATGGTGTCGCGGGATCATCTTTTGAAACGCTCTGGCCTGCCGATCATCACGTGATTGGTAAGGATATCCTGATCCCGGCCCATGGCGTTTACTGGCCCTGCATGCTGCATGCCATGGGGTTCTCCGATGAGCAGATGCCGCATCTCCTCGTTCACGGCTTCTGGAGTCTGCGCGGGGAAAAGGTCAGTAAGAGCACCGGTAATGTGGTTGATCCGACTGCACTCGCCGAATCCTACGGCACCACCGCGCTGCGTTACTACCTCATGCGTGACGCCGTCATGGGACGCGATGCCGACTTCAGCGAGGAGCGGCTCCTGCTCAGGCATAACACGGAACTTGGCAACGGTCTCGGCAACCTTGTGAACCGGACCCTGAGCATGACCCGCCGCTACCGTGAAGGATCGCCCAAATCGGTGCCACTTCCTGAGGATCTGTCCGCTCACCGCTCCGCTGATGTCGAATCCATGAGGAGCTTTGTGACTCAGATGGATGCCGCCCAGATCCATGCAGGAATTGAAACGATGGTCGACTTGGTGAACCGGGCGAATGCGCTGGTGGAATCTTCCGCTCCCTGGAAGCTGGCCAAGGATCCGGAGCAGGCGGATCGTCTTGATGCGGTGCTTGCCACCCTCATCCTCTCCGCACGCGCGGCTGCTACTCTGCTCCTGCCAGTGGCTCCCGATGCTGCAACCGAGATCCTTCGCCAGCTTTCCCTCGATCCTGCAGCGATTGCCGGAGAGATTGTGGTCGAGGATCTTCCGGAGGGTTATGTATGCGGAGAACCCATACCCGTGTTTCCGAGGCTCGAGTTGCCGGTCGTGGAGGATGCCGCTGCATGAGCACCCAGGAGACGGTCGCCGTGTTGCGTGCCGTTCCTTTTTGGAAACGCCAGCGCTACTGGCTTGAATACCACGGACTTCGTGGTTCTTCTTGGATAATTTGCCGCCTCCCTTGGAGGTGGATCGGCCCTTTGGCGAACTTCGTGGGCGCAGTCTTTTTTGCCCTCGATCGCCATCGCCGCGAGGTGACGCTTGCGAATCTTCGCAGCGCCTTCGGCGAGCGTTTTTCTGAACAGGAACTCCATGTCATCGGAGGGAAATCATACGGTGTCTTTGCTCGGACGGCCCTAGAGCTTCTCTGGTCCTCGAATCTCTCCAAGGAAGTACTCGACGAAATCATCACGACGGAGGGACTCGATCCGATGCCGGCTCATGGTGCCGAGGGAAGACCCGTGCTCTACTTCTGTCTCCATGCTGGGAATTTCGAATGGCTGAGCCAGATCACCTGCCGGCACTTTGGGAATTTTCCGGTCATTGCCCAGAAGCTGAAGAATCCCTTGCTCGGCCCGCTCTTTGACGGATGGAGATCCTCCCTTGGTCAGGAAATCATGCCGCAGAAAGGTGCCATGCTCCGCACCATTCGCCACCTCAAGGAAGGGGGTAAAATGGGGATGCTGATTGACCTGAATCTCAAGCCAAGCGAGGGCCCCGTTGTGATCCGCTGTTTTGATGGGTTGCTGACCCCGGTCACCCGGCTTCCCGCAGAATTAGCGCTGCGCACCGGAGCCGCACTAGTTCCCGTGGAGTGCCTCCCGCGTCACGACGGAGGGTATATTGTTCGTTACCTCCCCGAGCTTCCCGTGACATCGGAAAGTACTCCCGAACAAATTGCCCAAGCCTGCTGGGATGCCTTGGAGCCCGGGCTTCACACTCACCCGGAGCTCTGGCTCTGGAGCTACAAACATTGGCGCTACAGGCCAAAGGGGAATGCTGGCAAGACATACCCCTTCTACGCGGGAGAATTCGATCCATTCGAGGAACTCATCGAGAAAAGGGGATGACAACGGATAAGACCGGGAGTATGGATTCTACCATGAAAACTCTGCTGTTCCTTCCCTTGATCGTGGCGCCTTTCCTGCTCTCCGGATGCAATACCGTGAAGGGTCTTGGTGAGGATATCAGCGGTTCGGCGACCTGGACCCAAGATAAGATCTCCGGCGCAGGAGACTCCTCGGTAAAGAAGTCCGACTCGGACTATGTACAGAATCCTCCGCAATTCCCGAAGAGCAACTAGCTGACTTGATCTTTTGGCGAGGAGCGTTGTTGTCTCCACTCGCAGTATAGGCATACAGCTCGCGGGTCCGCCTAGCTCTTCACCAAAATCTCCGTGTCATCCAGTGCTCTTGATCACGTGAGGTGATGAAACTTCCTCAAGAGTCTTATTTAGCGTAGTCTTTTTATCCCTAACTCCCAGCAGCCATCTTCCAAATCCCCATCGATGGGTTAAAGCCACTTATGCTTGGGATAGCGGCGTGAAAGCTCTGGCTTGATCTTCGGATAAGTTTCTTTCCAGAAGGAGTTGAGGTCCTTGGTGATCTGGATAGGTCGACGGTTGGGAGCTAAGATTTCGATCGTTACTTCGGCTTTGCCTCCTGCGAGTTTTGGGGTGGCGGTCACTCCGTAGAGATCCTGGATCAGGGCACTCATGGTGACTTGGCCTGTCGGTTTATAGAGCAGGCGTGCCTTTCGTCCCCCGGGGAGCTCATGGCGATCGGGAGCTAGGCGTTCCAGGGCGGCGCGCTGTACTGGAGTTAGGAGCGACTGGAGAGCTGGAAGGGCCGGTTTATCCTTCACCTCACGGTAGCCCACGGCTCCACGACACCATTCCTCGAGAGCCAACTGGCGCTCGGTTGCATCGAAAGAGGGGAGTTCGAGCTCCGGATGATGGTGAGCGAGCCATTGGACACGCTGCATCCACTCCTCGGTCTCTTCCTTCCATGTCGGGAGGGGAAGATCCCCTTCGGCCAGTGCAGCGGCCAACACTCTCGAGGCTTCTTCGCAGGGTTGGGCATCCCGATGGACTGATTCCAGCACGAGATCGCGGAAGACCTTCTCCGTTCGCTTCACGACGCGGTTTGTGCCAGTATCGAAAAAGCAGTCGTTCCTGTCGGTGAATTCCTCGGGAAAGAGATCCCGCAGCATCTGCTCATCGATCGAGGTGACCATCGAGAGCTGGACTCGGACATCGCCGCTACCTTGGCCGATCTCGCTGATCTCTGCGGCAACCACAAGGCGGCTCTCTGCGGCCGCGCTCTCCTTGGCGAGCAAGCCTCGTCTTCCATGGACGATATCACAAAGATTCGTTCCTGCTCCGCGTCGCCGTGCCACCTGGTCTGCGAAGCCGGCCAGAATGCAGCGGGCCAAGGCTTCGTCGGGTGCGGCCGGAGCATCGATATCGAGTCCCTGGCCTTCGGCAAGCCTCAGAAACTGATCGTAGACGCGCCCTGTCTGCCGTGCGGCATCACCATGAACAGCGAGTTGGCGGCAGCGGTCGGCCCTGAAATCATTCTTTTCAGCCCAGCGAAACGCGCGGGCCATCACTAGGAAATCGGAACCCCCTCCACCGAAGAGATCCTGACGCTCCTCCTCAGTCTTTCGATCTGTCCGCAGGAGTAGTGGTCGTGACTGGGTGAGCGCTGCCATCAGTGCCACGGCGCGGACACACCCAAATTCCTGAGCGGCCAGGAGCATGCGGGCATACCTAGGGTGCGTGGGGAAGGCGAGCATCCTGCGGCCCATGGGCGTAATCCCACCCTCATGATCGAGTGCCCCAAGATCTCTCAGCAGTGTTTCCGCACGGGTGAGAGCTTGTGATTGAGGAGCATCGAGCCAACGGATGGCATCCATGGCGAGGAAGCCTGCGGCCTTCAGTGTGAGCAGTACTTCGCTGAGATCGACACGATGGATCTCCGGAGCCTCGCGGGGTATGCGTCGCGTATGATCGCGCTCTGTCCAGAGTCGGAGACAGACTCCGGGAGCTGTTCGCCCAGCCCGACCCGCGCGCTGATCGGCGGAGGCCCGACTGATCTTTTCGATTAGCAGGGTGTTAATGCCGCGCCGGGGATCGAAGCTCGCGATACGGGCCAGGCCGCTATCAATCACGCCGGTGACCCCGTCGATGGTCAGCGAGGTTTCCGCTACATTGGTCGCCACGATCACCTTACGCCCTCCGCCCGAGGAGACAGCGGCATCCTGATCGGCTGGGGTCAGTTCCCCATGAAGAGGGAGCGCGGCGATGTTTGATGGAAGGCGTACCCTCAGTGTTGAGATGGTCCGCGAGATCTCATAGGTACCCGGCATAAAAATCAGCAGGTTACCCGTGGTTTTCCTAAGCATCGTCTCGGCGGCTTCAGCCGCGAGGTCCCACGGCTTCTCCTCTCCCGGATCCCTAGTGAGGTATTCGATGTCGACGGGATGGGTTCGCCCCCCGGATCTGAGAACGGCACAGGGTTGGAGGTATTCTGCGAGCGCAGAGGTATCGAGGGTCGCCGACATGACGATGATCTTCAGATCGGGTCGCCGGGTCACTTGAAGGTCCAGAGCTTGGGCAAGTGAGATGTCACTATAGAGGTGTCGCTCGTGGAACTCGTCGAAGAGCAGCGCACTCACGCCTCTCAGATCGGGATCTCCGAGCATCTGGCGGACAAGAATTCCCTCGGTGACAAAGAGAAGGCGTGTTGAGGAACTGGAGGCATCATCGAGTCTGATGCGGTAGCCGACCTCATCACCCACACGGCCGTTCCGCTCACTTGCGACTCTGGCTGCCAGCATTCGCGCCGCAAGTCGTCGTGGCTGAAGGATGACGGCGCGACCTTGACCGAGAATCCCGGCATCCAGGAGCATCTGGGGAATCTGTGTTGATTTTCCGGAGCCCGTGGGAGCCTCCACGATGAGGCGGTTGCCACGGGTCAACTCGGAGATGATTCCTTCGCGAAGCTCCTCGATCGGCAGATCGGTTCGGCGGGGGGCATAACTCTTCTCAGAGGAAGGGGAGTTGTTCGGTTCTGGCAACATGCGGATATCTGGTGTATCCAGAAATGATGCTGACTGGCAGACATTTTGGCGTCATTGCGCTGATGGCCATCGGCTGCAATGCAGCCCAGTCCCTCGACTCTGCACCCCTTCCCATGACGGAGGTGCAGAAGCAGACGGCTGTTTTTCTGGACGAACTGAGCGTGCCCTCTCCCGGAGAGGTCTTTTCGGCCCTCAATAAAGCCTGCAGGCCGAACTGGGCCACGCTTGTCACTCCGGCCACGGCACCCGTCACGACGGAGCGCCCACAGCTTGCCTTGGCCGTAGGAGTGCTGACGGCCAATGGCTATGTTGCCGTGGAGGCTCAGGATGGTCAGCAGGTGAAGAATGTCGGACGCGAGATGATGACTCTGGCCAAGTCTCTGGGTGTGAGTCAGAGCCTGATGGGTAGGGGAAATAGTCTGATGGAATTTGCCGAGAGTAATGATTGGGAGGCTCTGGCAGATGAGTTGGAAGCCACCGAGAACGAGGTGAAGAACTCCATGGTCGATCAAAAAGACCGTGATCTGGTTACCCTCACCTCAGCCGCCGCATGGTTGAGAGGGCTCGAGGTTGCCACGGGTGTCGTGCTGTCCAGTGACTCACTGAAAGGGGCCGCAGAGTTGCATCAGCCCGAGTTGGCCAGAAGGCTTGCCTCGCAACTCGATGCTCTTCCCGATCGCATGAAAAGAGGGGCCTTGGTTCCCGCAGTGAAGAGAACGCTGGAGACAACAGCCTCCCTGCTTGCAGATCCCGAAACTAAAGGCGATGTCCTTCGCAAACACCTCACGAAAATCCATGACGATTGCTCCACTGTCGTGAAGGCGATCTTGAGTTCTTCGACAGCGCTTTCCTCGCCTGGTTCCGTCACAATACCCACGACCCCCTCGAAATCATAATGAAGCACCGCTTTCTTTTGCTGCTCCCAATGATGTTTCTGCTCCAGGGGTTCCCCGGCATGGCCATCGCTCAGGAGACGGTTTCTTCCGCTCAGAAGGTGATGGAACCGATCCCAACCGAAGCCCGCAGGCTCGCCTTGGAAACGGCCGGGGCCTTTGAGAACGACGGCTTTAGGATCCGCGACGGAGAGTGGAGCGGCACGCTTTCCAAGGGGAAGGGTGCGCCCCTCTTCCTTCAGGTGACACTTTTTGCCGGGGAGTATTACTGGTTTGTCGCTGCCTCCCCGGTGACCGCAGCCTCTCTGCATCTCATGGTCTATGATTCTTCCGGCAAGCCCGTAAAAAGTGAATTGTGGCATAATGCACCCAAGGGTGAAGGGACACGAACTGCTGCGGGAGTTGCACCGACTCTAAGCGGTAAATATTTTATCGGAGTGGATGGGGTGAACTCGACCAACAATCCCACCGAACGTCCTATCGATTTTTCCCTAGTTTACTGCTATAAATAACACGTCGCCATGTCCTCCTCCGCTCCAGCCACCAAGGAAACCGTCACGGGAGTTCCCGTGAAGCACTTCTCAATCTTCCTTCATAACAAGGTGGGGGCTCTTCTTGAGGTGGTGAAGTTCTTCGAGCAGAAAGGGGTCATTGTTCTGGCGTTCAGTATTGTTGATTCGGCCGAGTCCGCCATTGCCCGCATGATTGTCAGCGATCCCGTGTTGGTCGGGAAATTGCTGCATGAGCGCGATATTGCCTATGTCGAGACCACGGTGCTCGTCGTGGAGTTGTCTGAAGGTGCTGCCGATCTCGGGCGCGTGCTGAATTGCCTGCTGATGGCCGAGGTCAACCTCCTTTTTAGTTATCCGCTTCTGGTGCGTCCTCGCGGCAAAGCCCTGCTGGTTCTTCATGTCGATGACAACGAGTGCGCCTCGACGGTGCTCCAAGGGGAGGGATATCAGATCCTCACCCAGGGCGATCTGTCGCGGTAGATCGGTTGGATCGAAGGAGTTTCGACAAGTTTTTGTCAAACGCGGCAAGTCTCGACTTGAGGTCGGCAAGCCCATTACGTTGAATTCTCAATACTAGGAGGGGTGGTAGAGTGGTCTATTGCGTCAGTCTTGAACCCTGTGAATGGGATGAGCAGGTAAGACTGCCGTAGGCAGCCCCGAAGGGGTGAGACGAGCGGGAGCGAGCGAATCAAAACCGGGGTGGAGTTTTCCCAAGTTCTTTGCTTCGCAAATAAGAGATAATCGCGTTATCCTAGTAATTACTAGGAGGGGTGGTAGAGCGGTTTATTGCACCGGTCTTGAAAACCGGAGAGGTCACAAGCCTCCGTGGGTTCGAATCCCACCCCCTCCGCCATGCCTCTTCATCGCCCGCAGACCCTCATAAATACTAGGGTCAGCATTTTGATGAAGGGTCAAAAAGGGGCCTTTTTGGGCCAAGTGTCCCTAAAAGTGTCCCTCCTCGGATCGCGGAGGCACTACCCGAGCCTAGGATGTCAAAAAGCGAGGACTACTCGCATGTTGCTCCCAATCGGGAACACCAAGGGAAAAAACGGAGGCTAGAATGCCCTTCTATGTTCAACACCAAGAAACCCATTTCCTTTGATGAAGAGGCCTTACTCCTTGATGGACGCCGCCTTCCTGCCCGTCTGACTTCCGCTGAAGTGGCGGTGGTCTTGGGCTTCCAAGAGCACGATATCGCCCGGCTGGTTGTCGCCAAGCTGCTGACCCCTCTCGGGAAGCCTGCCCATAACTCACCAAAGCACTTTGCTTCCGTCGATATCATCCAGGCTGCCCAAGACCGTGAGTGGCTATCGACAGCCACCCGCCAGATTTCCCGCTACTGGCAAAGTCGTAATGAGAAGAAGAGAGTGCCCCCTGCCTTGGAGGAAACACCTTGATGGATGTTCTGAAAGAAAAAGAGCCCATGATTTCTTTCAAAAGAAAGCGAAGTTCTTTCGGTAGATCCAAGCATCTAGGAAATTCTGCGAGTACGGGTACCACTTAAAGATAGTAAATAAGAAATACCATCTTTAAGTGGTATCTTGCATATACTACGTTGGAGTAGTAGAAGAGATCATGCATCAAAACTATCCGGTATCCACGCCGATCCAACTTTCTCAGACCCTCAAGGCGCTGAGACAAGCTGCCGGATTAAGTCAGGAGGCAGCAGGTCAGCTGCTGGGGGTGAACCAGAAGCGCCTCGCTAGGATTGAGTCAGCTCCAGAGCGGACGAGTTTTGAGCAGATTTCCCGGCTTGTTACGGCATTGGGTGGACGACTTGAGGTGAGTATAGCCTCCTCGATGACTGCCAAGGAGTCTGAGGCGAAGGGCTCTCAGCAGGCACCTTCAACCTGGTAGAACTTGCCATGGCCACCAACTCGCTCAGATCTCAGCTGATTATCTGGATGAATGGCATCCGGGTGGGTGTCTGGAGTCCTCCGGTTTCCAATGCATCGAGTCTCCAATATGACCCGGCTTGGATTGAGTCACCGGAGAGGAGGGTTCTGTCGCTCTCTCTTCCTTTCACGCCGGGCAATATTCCCATGCGTGGAAGGATGGTTACGGATTTCTTCGATAATCTGCTGCCGGACACGGAAGAGATCCGTAGAAGGATCATGACTCGATACGGGAC